>JANPNU010000429.1:0-1955 GCA_031427615.1 Burkholderiales bacterium | reverse complement strand
CTCATTTCCTTATATGGCGAAATGCCGATTGAAAAACAAAGTGAAGCTCTGGCACCGGATAAAAATGGTAAACGCCGTATCGTTTTAGCGACCAATATTGCGGAATCCTCGGTAACCTTGCCCGGCGTCCGCGTGGTGATTGACAGCGGCTTGTCACGTGAGCCGCGCTTCGATCCAAATTCCGGATTTTCGCGTTTGGAAACCGTCGCCATTTCACAAGCATCGGCCGATCAACGAGCGGGTCGTGCCGGCCGCGTGGCAGAAGGTTGGTGTTATCGTTGTTGGCCAGCATCGCAACGCTTAGAATCGATGCGAAGTTCTGAAATTACACAGACCGAATTGAGTGGTTTGTGTCTGGAATTGGCCGCCTGGGGCAGTAGTGATTTACGTTTTGTCGAAACGCCGCCTGCTGGTGCAATGGCGGCGGCACAGGAACTACTGCAGCGACTCAATGCCCTGGATAAAAATCAGCGCATTACCGCGCTCGGTAAAAAAATTCTAAGTTTCGGCACGCATCCACGAATAGCGGCGATGTTACTGGCAGCACAAAACGAACAAGAAAAAGTGTTGGCCTGCGACTTAGCGGCATTGATCGAAGCACGCGATCCACTCATCGGCGAACGCCGCGACGATTGGGCGTCGCGTTGGCAAGCCTTGGCGGCCTATCGAACAGGGCGCTTGCCTGCGAACGTCAATCGCTCGGCGATTGCGGCCATTGATCAAGCTAGCCAGCAATGGCGTCGGCGTTTGCGCTGCGATAGCGCTCCTGTGAATACCGCACCTGCGCATGCACTGGGTGATTTATTACTGCATGCCTTTCCCGAACGTATTGCCAGACAACACCCGAACGACCCACGCCGTTATCAAATGGCCAATGGCCGCATGGCGAAAATTTGGGATGACAGTTTATTGTTTGGCGAGCCTTGGCTGGCGATTAGCGAATGTCGTTTTGACAGCAAGGACAGCATTATTGTGCGTGCTGCGCCCTTGGATGAAATTCGTTTGCAGCAGGATTTTCCGGAACGTTTTAATGAACAAGATTTTGTGCGCTGGGATGCTAGTGTTCGTGGCTTGATTTCGCGTCGAGAAAAACGTTTTGATCAAATAGTTTTGGAGTCAAAGCCGGCCGGCCGGCCAGACCCAAATAAAGCTGCACAAGCACTTTGTGATGCGGTCGGTGAATTAGGCTTGAGCGCTTTGTCGTGGACAGAAAATCTAAAACAATGGCGTGAACGAGTACGTTGCCTGCGCGAGTGGGCACCGGAATTGGCCTTGCCGGATTTTAGTGATAACAGCTTATTATCGCGGCGTGAGAAATGGCTGAAACCCGCCTTGCAAGGTAAAACCAGACTCGATGCTTTAAGCGAACAGGAACTCAGCGAAGCCTTAAAGTCGGAGCTGGATTGGTCGATGCGTCAAAAAATTGATCAGTTGGCACCCACAAAAATAATGGTGCCTTCCGGCATGGAACGCGCGATTGAATACCAGCACGACGCTTCCCCCATTCTTGCAGTGAAGTTACAAGAATTATTTGGTCTGGCAGACACACCACGAATTTGTGATGGCCGAATTGTTTTGACTTTGCATTTGCTATCGCCAGGCGGAAAGCCCTTGCAGATTACCCAGGATTTAAAAGGCTTCTGGGAACGGACATATCCCGAAGTACGAAAAGAAATGAAGGGTCGTTATCCACGTCACCCATGGCCGGACGACCCGTGGAGTGCAGCAGCAACGCATCGGGCGAAGCCGAGAGGGACGTGATAAAAAATATCGATGTTTTTATCAAAGAAAATTTCAAAATTCAACAGCTATTCTCAAACAAGAAATATGTAATGTGGTGGCTGCCTTTTTATAACAAGGAAATGCGCGAACAAGAGTTTTCAGCAGCATTTAATGAGCTCACCTAAGCCCGAATTGTTTGTAGGGTGTTTTGTGCGTAGCAAGCAGGCGCCCCT
>JANPNU010000428.1:0-3725 GCA_031427615.1 Burkholderiales bacterium | reverse complement strand
ATCACCCGCCACGCCGCGTCCCGCCCGCCTGCGACTTCAAAGGCCAGCACCGCGCCTTGCATGGTCGCCTGCTGCATGGCGAGCTGGTGTTGCGGGTGCGAATCCAAACCGGCATAGTGGACGCGCCTGACCAAGGCATTTTGCTCCAAACGCCGCGCCAGTGCTAGAGTTTGGCGGGATTGTTCTTCAATGCGCAGGCGCAGTGTTTCCATGCCTTTTAAGCACACCCAGGCGTTGAAGGGCGACAGCGCGGCGCCAGCGGTGCGCACATAGCCATAGATCGGTTCGATTAATTCCTTTGATCCGCATACTGCACCCGCCAGTACCCGGCCCTGTCCATCGAGAAATTTGGTGGCGGAGTGGATGACCAAATCCGCGCCGAATTCGAGCGGGCGTTGCAGGGCGGGGGTGAGCAGGCAGTTGTCGACGGCAAAAATAATATTCGCGGCACGGGCGATGGCGGCAACGGCGGCGATGTCGGTGATTTCGGCCAATGGATTCGACGGCGACTCGCAAAAGAATAATTTGGTGTGGGGCTGGATCGCAGCTTGCCACTCTTGCGTGTTGGCACCCGTGACCCAGGTGGTGGTGATGCCGAGCTTGGCGGCGATCTGGTCAAACAACGGCACGACGGTGCCAAACACACTGCGTGAGGACACCAGGTGGTCGCCCTGTTTGAGCGAGCCAAAAACGGTGGCGGCAATCGCCGCCATGCCGGTGGCGGTGGCGGTGCAGGCCGCAGCACCTTCGAGCGCGGCGAGGCGATCCTGAAACATGGTGACGGTCGGGTTGGTGAAACGCGAATACAAAAAGCCCGGCTCCAGGTTGGCGAATTTGCGCGCGGCCTCGGCGGCAGACCGGTAGGTAAAGCTCGAGGTCAGAAACAGCGCTTCGGAATGTTCCTGAAAATTCGATTGCAGCACCCCGGCGCGCACTGCTTGTGTATCAAAATGCCATTTATCGGTCATGGTTCATTCCACCGTGGAAAAACCGAGGTCGAGCTGATTGGTTTCGCTGCGGCTCTCCAGCACGCTGCCACGGGTTTCGCCGTCACGGCGGCTCGACTCAATACCGGCCAGGTATTCAGCGCTCACACCACCGGTTATGTATTTGCCATCAAAACACGACGCGTCAAACACGGTTATGGCCGGATTGCAGTGGCGAATGTCTTTGACCAGATCATCCAGCTCCTGATAAAAAATGGCATCAGCACCAATGGCTTCGGCGATCTGCGCCGCATCGCGGCCGGTGGCGATCAACTCACCACGGGTTGGCATATCGATACCGTACACATTCGGAAAACGCACCGGCGGGGCGGCCGACGCAAAGTAGACTTTTTTGGCACCACAATCGCGCGCCATTTGCACAATTTCTTTTGAAGTGGTGCCGCGCACGATCGAGTCATCCACCAGCAGGACGTTTTTGTCATTGAACTCAATGGCCATTGCGTTCAATTTTTGTCGGACAGACTTTTTTCGCTCGTCCTGGCCGGGCATGATGAAGGTACGTCCGATGTAACGATTTTTAATAAACCCCTCGCGGTATTTGACGCCGAGCACCTGCGCCACTTCAAGCGCACTCGGGCGCGACGTGTCTGGAATGGGAATGACCACGTCAATTTCAATATTTGGAAAATCGCGAAGAATTTTTTTAGCGAGTGAATTGCCCATGCGTGAACGTGTTTCGTAAACCGATATACCGTCGATGACCGAATCCGGCCGCGCCAGATAAACATATTCAAAAATACACGGATTCAAACTTGGGTTTTCTGCACATTGGTGCGCGAAAAAATTTCCTGACAAATCAACAAAGATGGCTTCGCCCGGTGCGACGTCCCGCATCAGGGTGAAGTTCAACACATCGATAGCCACGCTTTCAGAGGCAACCATGTATTCCACGCCACTTTCGATGTCGCGTTTGCCAATAACCAATGGACGAATACCGTTCGGATCACGAAACGCCAACATGCCATACCCGGCGATCATCGCCACGATGGCATAAGCGCCCTTGGCGCGACGATGCACACCCGCCACCGCCTTAAATATGGCACCCGCATCAAGCCGCACTCCACGCGCGGCTTGGGCCAATTCGTGTGCCAGCACATTGAGCAAAACCTCAGAATCCGAATTGGTATTGACGTGACGCAGGTCACCCAGAAATAGCTCAGTCTGCAGTTCAGCGGTATTGACCAAATTGCCGTTGTGCCCAAGCACCACGCCAAAGGGCGAATTGACATAAAACGGTTGCGATTCCGCGGCGCTCGCTGCCGAACCAGCCGTTGGATACCGGCAATGGCCGATGCCCATGTTGCCGGTCAGACCGCGCATGTCTCGGGTTCGGAAAACATCCCGAACCAAGCCTTTGTCCTTGTGCATATGAAAGGTGCGACCATCCGCCGTGACAATGCCGGCGGCATCTTGGCCGCGATGTTGTAGAACGGTTAAACCGTCGTACAACATTTGATTGACCTGGCTTTTCGAAACAATACCAACAATGCCGCACATATTTTTTCCTGAAATTCCCGCTGCTATATCAAGGTTTTGGGTGATGACAAAATCGCCGCCCGGAAACGAATTTTTTCTGCAATTGCGATTGGAAGTACGGCGCGCGCATGCATCGCCGCCACTTCCAGCCATGGGGTGAGCACGGCGTTTTTCCACAGCGGCGATTGCGGCACACTGGTCATTCCGAGCGCGAGTGTCAGCGCCAATAAAATCAGCAAGCCTCTCGCCAAACCAATGAGGGCCCCAACCCCACGATCCAGCGTGGTCAAACCCAATTTTTTAACCACTTCGGAAAGCAGGCTGGCGACCAGTGAGGCCACGATTACCACCACGGCAAAAATAGCGGTCCATGCCAGCACCATACGAACAACGGGCTCGCCAACCCAATCGGAAAAGTGCGGCGCCAAATCGGCGGCAAACGCATGCGCCACGATGAATGCCAGCACCCAGCCAATAATATTCATGACTTCGCGCATCGCACCGCGAATGATTCCCACACCGATGGACAGCAACATCAAGATAATAATGGCGTAATCAAACCCGTTCATAAAATGGCTTACCCGCAAAGGTTGGTCGAAATTATTGACAATGCATTGTTAATGTAGCGACACCACTTTGCCGTCACCACCGGCCAGTTTCACCTGCGCCAATGCACTCTCCGCTTTTGCCTTGGTCGCAAACGGACCAACCCGCACCCGGGTTACTTTGCCGGTTTTGACGGCGATCGTATCGGTGAACACCTGCAGCTTGGCTTCTTTCATTTGCGCCACAATCGACTTCGCGTTATCAGCATCTTTGTAGGCGCCGATTTGCACAACAAAACCGTCCTTAAGCGGCTCTGCCTTGCGGTCGACCTTGGCATCAAGCTTGGTCGCAACCTTCGGCTCGTTCATTGGTTTTGACGCCACCCGGTCGTCCGGCGCAGGCGTCATCTTTCCATCTAACTTGCGCTCGATTGCTGGTTCCACCAACGCGGATTTTTTAAGTGGCTCAACAGCGGCACCTGGTTTGGCCGATGGGGCGGCCACCGGCGTCACGGCAGCCTCGGGCGCGGCTGGGGGGAGCGAGGGCACAGGTGTGGGTGCCACCATTCCCGTCGGCATTGATGGTTCAACCACGGGTGGCAACCCATCTTTTGGCGGAATATTGATTGCGATTTCCTGTTTTACACCCTTTGCGGTCGTCACACCCGACTTGGGCACCGAATCAAACACCATTGGC
>JANPNU010000427.1:0-2549 GCA_031427615.1 Burkholderiales bacterium | reverse complement strand
GGCGGACTTTTTTCACACGCAAAACTGACCCGCGATCACATCATTCCCTATTCAAGACGTGGACTGGATGGCTGGATGAATGTTGTCACCTCATGTCGGAATTGCAACGAGCGCAAGGGTAATCGCCTGTTGGAAGAGGCGCATATGCAATTATTGTATGCACCTTATGTTCCCAACCGCGCCGAATTCCTGATCCTTGCCAATCGCCGCATCTTGGTGGATCAAATGGAATTTCTAAAACTTCATGTCGCCGCACAAAGTCGCATCCACTTGGCGGACTAAGTATTCAATAATGGGGCGGCGTTTCGGCCAATTCCATCTGAAACGTCGCACCGTTGCTTGATTTTTATATTTGTTTTTCGATCAGCATGGCGTCGCCATAACTGAAGAAGCGATACCGCTCGGCAACGGCATGCCGATACGCTCGCATGGTGTTTTCGGTTCCGGCAAAGGCCGACACCAGCATCATCAATGTTGATTTTGGCAAATGAAAATTGGTGATGAGCCGATCAACCGTCTGAAATTTAAAACCTGGCGTCACAAACAACGTGGTTTCGTTGGTGCCAGCGATCAATGCGCCATTGGCCGATGCCGATTCAAGCGTACGCAGACTGGTTGTGCCCACGGCGATGACCCGTCCACCCTGCGCTTTTGCCTTGGCGATGGCCACGACGGTTTCAGGCGGAACACAATACCACTCACTATGCATCGTATGGTTGCGCACGTCATCGTCACGAACCGGCCGAAACGTACCTGCGCCGACGTGCAATGTGACAAAGGCAAGTGTGGCTCCTGCCGCGCGAAGGCTTGCCAACATGGTCTCATCAAAATGCAATCCCGCAGTTGGCGCCGCCACCGAGCCTTCAACCTTGGCATAAACCGTCTGGTAACGTGCCTCATCTGTACCGTCCGCGCTGTGGGTGATGTACGGCGGCAGCGGCACTTCGCCGATTTGCTCCAAAATTTCATAAACGCTTTGTTCACCATCAAAAACAAGCGCAAACAAATCGTCCTGCCGATAGGTCATGGTCGCCATCACACCCTGCGCAAACAAAATACGACTACCCGGCTTGGGCGATTTTGAGGCACGAAGATGGACCAAAGCCACATTGGCGTGACCACCGTCCGATATCACCACCCGCTCAACCAAAACCTCGACCGCGCCACCGGTTTGTTTATGTCCGTGAATTCGCGCCTTGATAACCTTGGTATCGTTAAAAACAAAAATATCATGTGGTTGAACAAAATTCGGCAACGCAATAAATTGACGGTCCACGACCAGCCCGGAGCGCCCATCCAAGTGCAACATCCGGCTTGCCGTTCGCTCGGCCGCTGGATGTTGCGCAATCAGCGCCTCGGGCAATTCATAGTCGAAGTCGGAAGTTTTCATGGGTCAAGTCATTGAGCATGCGATCAAGCGCCGACGATAAATCATCGCGGCATCTCCCGCGCAAATATCCGTACCTATTCGTTCAAATTAAAAAACCCACAATTGTGGGCTTTTTAATTTGGTACCGAGAGCCGGAATCGAACCGGCACGGTGTTGCCACCGCTGGATTTTGAGTCCAGTGCGTCTACCAGTTCCGCCATCCCGGCCTAAATCGGTAGGCGCAAATTATAACTTAATCCCCAGCCATCGGCAAAACTTAGCCTGCATATTTCACGGGATTGCGTTCGATGAGGTGAAGCGGGTAATTCGCGGCGCGTGCGCCGCGCCCGCTGAACCGGAAAGCCATGCAGGACTTTCCGAGTCGATGGGCGTGTGATTTTTCGCTCGACTGACCACGGCATCACCCGCCGTAGTGGGCAAATGAGCACGGCAAGAGAACGGAATAGCGCATGTTCAGCGGCCAGCTATCGAGCGCAAAGGCCCCCTGTTCAATAAAAACCAAATTGGATATGCAAAGTGCGCTGAAATTTCACAGGCAAGCCAATAAGCGGAGCGGAGCGGGGCCGGCCCGTGAAATATGCAGGTTAGCAAGCCAAATGGCGATTACGATGGCAATCGTGCATCGCGCCAATTCGCCCCGCTGATCAACCATTGGCGAGCAAAAAACCGCGATTCAGCGCATTGCCACCGCCGCCCCGATTGTGAACCGCCTATAATTTCTGTCAATTATTCATGACCAGTGCCGAGGCCAATTTTGTCAACCACAGACCTTTCAAAACTTACCATTGATCGCAATCAAAAAGCGTTTGCCGGCGGATTAAATAAAAAACGCCGCCGCATGAAATTTTGGGGCATCGCCGCCGGGGTGGCAGTCATCCTGATCGCAGGTTTGATGGCCATGCGAGGCGGAGGTGCGGTCGCTGTTGAGGCCGGTGTCGTCTCAGCCGCGTATCCATCATTGTCTATTACCGCACTGAATGCCACCGCAAGGGTAACCGCGTTTAAAAAGGCGGCCGTCTCGACCAAGGCAACCGGCAAGCTTGAATTTCTGGGTGTGCAAGAAGGCACGGTAGTGAAGTCCGGGGACGTGATCGCGCGTATTGAAAGCAAGGAAGTGCAAGCGTTACTGGAACAGGCACAGGCAAACGTCCGCGCCGCC
>JANPNU010000426.1:0-3233 GCA_031427615.1 Burkholderiales bacterium | reverse complement strand
GAAATCCGCGCCAATACTAGAGGTTTGGGGGACGCCCTCTCCGCCAAATAACAAACGTCCCTCGTGGGCGTTTTTTATTTGGCGGAGAAGAGTGAGCCAACAGTTTGGCTCGCGTGCGAGATTTGAAAGGCGTCGGCGATGCCGCGGGCCGCCACGATTGGGCCACACAGGATAACTGACACAATCACTTCTCTGGTCGGCACCAATAAAAATTAAGACGCCTTTATTGACAGGCATCTTCAGCCAAAAAGAATTGGAAAAGCCCGCCAATGCTGGTGAGTATTTTGCGGTGATGCCCTACCGCGCCATCACTCGGCGCATCAAATAACTCGCCAGATCCACCAGCCCAACCAGCACAATCATCGCGATGAGAATCGTCGCCGTTTTATTCATATGAAACAGGCTGAGGTGAAACGATAACAACTGCCCAAGTCCACCCGCACCGACCACACCAAGCACAGCGGCGGCGCGGATATTGTTTTCCCAGCGATACAGTGTGTAGGACATGATTTGCGGCAATATTTGCGGCAGTGTTGCGTAGAAAAATATGCGGGTGTTGGAAACACCTTGCGCACGCAAGGCAAACGCCGGTCCGGGTGGCGCGTTTTCGATGGCTTCGGCAAACAAACGTCCGAGGACTCCGGTGGTATGGAGTGCCAGCGCCAGTGTGCCGGCGAACGGGCCCAAACCGGCGGAGATCAATAACAATGCTGCCCATACCAGCTCGGGAATGGCACGTAAACCATTCAGAATCAGCCGCGTGATTTGGCGCAGCCAATTGAATCCGCCGGCGTTCTCTTCTACGCGGAATTGACGGCTGGCGGGCAGGGCGATGAGTACACCGCCGACCATGGCAATCGCCGTGCCGAGTAATGACATCGCAAACGTTTCAACCACACCGACCCCGACCTTGGCGAGAAATGGCGCGGTGAAATCCGGCGGAAAAAATTCACGCACAAATGCGCCCATGCTGGTCATGGCGTCACGCGAAAAAAATGCCGCCCAGTCCAAATTCAAACTCCAGAAGCTGGTGACAATCAAGATCAATATTGCGCTGGTGTACCAACACGCGCGACAGCGGGCGTCAAATAGCGGTGTCTGGCGTAAGGAAGGCAGGGATGGCAATGATGGTGGGGTTGTTGGCATTGGAAGGGGGGAGCGCATCAGCCAATCTCTCTGCGGAAAACGGTGCTGACCCGATCGGCCAATGCGACCAACAAAATAAACACCAGCAACATGGTCGCGACTTCGCCACCGTTGAACATTTTCATGGAATTGTCCATTTGTTGGCCCAGCCCACCGGCACCAACAAATCCCAATACCACCGATGAACGAATCGCACACTCCCAGCGGTACACCGTGTATGAGGTAATCTCGGCGGCATTTTGTGGCAGCAGGCCGTAAAAAAACGCCTGCAAGCGGCTGCTGCCATTCTGCATCAATGTCACACTGGCATGGCTGTCGCCACTCTCCAGAATTTCACCATACACCTTGCCGAGCATGCCGCCGTAAGTGAGGGCAATTGCCAGCACACCGGCGGTGGGCCCCAGACCCACCACGCGCACAAAAATCAGCGCCCACACCAGCTCTGGAACACTGCGCAGCACAATCAACAACCAACGTAGCGACTGCCGCAACATAAACGGCAGCGTGGCCATCTTGCCCGTGAGCGCGGAAATAGACAGTGCGCTGGTTGACAGTAACGTCAGTGGAGTCGCCAATAACAGCGCGAGTGTCATGCCGGCGGTGGCAATGGCGACCGTACGCCAGGTTTCTTTTGCCACCAGCAGCAAAAATTCCTGATTGATTGTCGGCGGAAAAAACCCCTTGAGAAATTGCCATGTTGACTGGCGGCTTTGGGCATCAAACAGCAGCCAGGGTTTGAATTCGGTGGCCACCATGAGCGGCCACAACAGCACGACTGCCAGCGATAACCAAAATACCCGGCCAAGCCAGGCCGGGTCGCGCGGGGCGATCCCGGTTCCAGTGGGGCCGGCAGCGCGGACGGACGTGGTGAGGTCGGTTGCCATCAGGCTATCGGCAATGCATCAGGGGTGGGTTGGTCTGGTCCACCGTTGTGACGCCCGCGGGCCCGTCCAGTGGTGCAGGGCCGGTCAATTCATCCTCGTGTTGGGCGTACAGCTGACGCAAACGCTCCGGTGTCACCTCACGAACATGACAATCAAATGTGATCACGCCGTCACGTAGACCGATGATGCGATCAAACCGTGCGAGTGCCACTTGAACCTGATGCAATGTCATGACCAGTGTCACCTTGCGGGCGTGCGCTTCGTCAATCAAGGTATCCATCACTTGTTTGGCGCGGGTTGGATCGAGTGCGGACAGCGGCTCATCTATCAGCCACAATGTAGATGGCGAACCCAACGCACGCGCCAGCCCGACACGTTGCCGCTCACCACCAGACAGGCGATCAACGCGATCAAACAACTTTTCACTCAAATCAAATTTTTCGAGTGCCGCGTAGGCGCCGGAAATATTTTGTGGATAAAACAGCGACCGCAGGCTGTGCCAAAACCCCATGGCCGGCAAACTGCCGGCCAGCACCGAGGTGACCACGCGTTGCCGTGGCGGCAACGGCGGTACCTGTGGCGCCAGATACAAACGTCCGCGCAAGGTTTGCAGTGCAGGGCGTGGCAGTTGCCATGGATTTTTTTCATCAATGGTGATCGTGCCGGCGCTGGGCAACAACGCACACGCCAACACATGTAGCAACGTGGTCTTGCCCGCACCCGAGGGTCCGATGATGGCAACTTGTTCGCCGGCGGCAATGTTTATCGAAGCTGAACGCAGGGCATCAGGTGCACTGGCGCGCGCTGCGGGATGACGCGCGCTAAGGTCTTGGATTTGTAGTTTCAATTACAACAAACCGGCGCTGCGGGCGGCGTCTTCGATGCCCTTGTAATTTTCTGGCTTGGTGGGGATATAGCGTGTGGCACGATTCAGTTTCAAGATTTCGGCACCTTCGGCGGTGGCAGGGTCAAGGTCGGTCAAGGCTTTGGTGATCTTGGCGCGCAGGTCGGCGGGCAGATCGGCGTGGACCGACCAGTTGTAATTAAAATACCCCGGTGTGGTGAAGAATACGTTTACGGCTTTGGTATCGACTTTGTTTTCGGTGACGAATTTTTTCCAGACAGTGATGTCCAGGGCGGCGGCGTCGACTAACCAAGGCGGCCAGTTGCGATAGCGGTGACCCAGCGGCCCAGGTCTCACCG
>JANPNU010000425.1:0-3556 GCA_031427615.1 Burkholderiales bacterium | reverse complement strand
CCCGCTGCGCTGGTTGCAAGGTGCGAACTACGGGCATCAGGATAGTGAGGAGTTGCACATGCTGCCATTAGGCCAATGATGACTGCGGCGCTAACCCTGAGCAACTGCTTGCCAACTGCGTTCGTCATGAGAAATCTCCTTTAGTTTGTAGCAACACCGGGGGGCAGTACCCAATTTTTTTCATTTCATTCGCTGTATCAAAATATGAAATCAGACCGAGCCGGCGAAGGTCCGCTATTGGCCGAAAAACACGCTTTCCCTTGCAGCTCACACTGGAACAAAATCGGGCAATTTCAGCGCCCTTTGATCGAATGTTGCCGTTGCTCGACATCCGAGTCTGCGGTTTCTTGCGCTGATGAGGCAGTCGGCGAATTCCGCATTGCTATCTCTCCAAATAAACAGCGCCTCTTCGAGCGAAGGCTCATCTTCAATCTGGATGTCGCCGGCGTCCAGCAGTCGCGAGAGCACTTCAATGGTTTCTTCCTTCGTGACTTCATATCGACTACGAAGCACCCATTCTGTTTCCATCAAAACTAGCTGGTTCACAAAAACAAAACCGCTCGCTGATACTTCGCGCTTGATTAGCTTGCGCGCCTTTTCAAATTGCGCTTCATCGTCGCGCACAAGGAAGCGGACGAGCACATTGGTGTCAATGCCAAGCATCACCGCGAGAGTTGCTCAACCGGAATCGGTTTGCGTCCCTTCTTATGCAGACTGCCAGCGACCTCTGAAATACTCTTGCGTTTCACACGCATTATCACGGTCGCATCTGGCATCAGTGTGAAGGTCATCCGATCCCCCGCTTTCATTCCCAAGCTAGCCCTAATCTCTTTGGGAATGGTCGTCTGTCCCTTACTCGTCAGCGTAGCGTCTGTTGTCATCATTAACTCCAAATTTCCTTACATAGTTAATTATAGTAAGGAATTGAGTTGGCTGCAACCAATGAAACTGCAATAGCGCGACTTGACTCAAGAACTAGGTGGAAAGCGATCGGGAATGCCCGCTATTGGCCGGTTTCATCGATTCTACAACGAGGTTGTTTTTTGACCCAAAGCCTAGAATTTTCCTGAAAGCCGACAATCTTTCGGCCGCCAAAGGTCTTGGTGACTCAGATCAAATAGCTGTCGGCTGAAAACAATTTGACACTGACCCTTGGTGTTGCTCTATCGCTTGGCCAGGGTCTTGGCCATACCAATCCCGGTAATCTGATAGCCTAACTTCTCATACATCGCGCGCGCTGCGAGGTTATAGCCAAATACGTTAAGGCCGATCTTAAAGATACCCATTTCTTCAACATGCTTCTCGACCGCTGCCATTGCAAGGTTGCCGTACCCTTTCCCCCGCAAGTCCTCACGAACGGTAATGTCATAGATGTACGCGCTTCGAACCAATCGTCCTTCCTTCACGGCGAACCAGACCATGCCGACGATCTCATTGTTGCCGAGCGCGTCATCGCGAATCGTGAAGAGGAACTGGTTAGCCGACTTCAAACCGTCCGGCAATAGTTGTCGATAGTCGTTTTGCGCGAGCGCCAAGGCATCCTCCGGCGCGCAGTCGCCAGCGGCGATGTGCGCGTCAGCGTATCCGGGCACCGCGGTTGCCACATAGAGATCAAACTGTTCCGCCGTCATTGGTTCCAGACGCACCATCGAGTCTCTCCACTTGATTGGAATAGCTGATACCAGGAAAAACAATCGTAGATCGCCATTTGGCGGGTATCGAAGAGCGAAAATACTCCAAACACAAACACTAAGGGTTCGGAGTCACATTGTTTTTCATCGAATTCAATGGGTCAATGTATGAAATCAGAACGAACTTGCGAAGCGCCGCTTCTGGCCGCTAGGCGGCAATCAATACGTCAGCTGAAATGCCAAAATCATAATGCAATTTGCGAATCATGGCCAACGATAATGGCCGCTTACCACTGAGAACTTCATAAGCGCGGTTTGGCCGCCCAAAAACCGGTGTAAGGTCGTGAATTGTCAGGCCGCGTTGTTCCATGACGAATTTAATCGACGCGACCGGATCAGGCGGCAACATTGGATAGTGCTTGGCTTCATAAGCCTGAATTAACGTAACCAAAACGTCGAGCATGTCACCATCTGCAGTGCCGACCTTGGCGCTCATTAGCCCCTCTACTGTCTTAAGTGCATCACTATAGTCACGCTTTGAACGAATCGGTTTGATATTCATGGCGTCTCCTTCATATCGTTTGTGCATCAATTTGATCATATTGCCTGTGCGTGCCAATAAACCGCACATAAACCACGCGAAACGGATAGTTGATCCATGCGACAAGGCGATACTTGTTACCCGCAAGATTGAAGACCACGCGACCGTCCTTCAGAATACTTGCCGATCCGAGATCGGACTTTACCTCTGTAGGGCTTTTCCATTCGGCACATGTCTTCGCCCCCCCCTGCTCAGGTAAGTATGGACGCGCCCGACTCAGGTGTTAAACTTTCATTGCGCATCAGACATTCCTCGGAATATAACCAAAGGACGACCATGCCAGCCAAACCAATCTCCAAACCATTACGTCATCCGCCGATGCCGCAGCGACTGAAAAACTTGTGCGCGGCTGCGCTCACCTGTCTTTGTGCCGGCCTGGCATCCCACGCTGCCGCCAGCTTTCAGGTCATCGACCAGGTCGATATTGATGGCAACGGGCGCAACGCACTGATGGTGCGCTCGGCCACCGCCACCCCGGAAATCAAGGTCGGGCGTTTCGCCAACGGCACCTTCACCTTCACCAACACGCCCGATCCCGGCATCAATTTTCGCCTGCTCGGTGCCAACAGAATTAATGCCGGCGCCAGAAGTGATTTGCTGTTCCAGAATATCATCCAGGGCGATTTCGGCGAAACCTCATCGTGGCTGGATTTTGACGGCAGCCAAAATCGCCTACTCAGAAACGTCAGGCGCGTCTGGGATGTACAGGCCGTTGGCGACCTCGATGGGGATGGTTTTGGTGACCTGGTGTGGCGTTATGTGGTGAGTGACTCGCCCGACACCGGTGTGTCCTACATCTGGTTTACCAACGGTGCCCCATTCGCCGATGCAACCGTTGCCGACCCAAAAAATCTTTCGCAGGTGCGCAAGCGCGGTGGTGCGCCGCTCAATTGGACACTGCTGGGTGCTGCCGATATCGATGGCAAAGACGGGGCCGACATGATCTATATCAGCCCGACCGGCGATATTCGTATCCTGATGGCCACACCTGCCCGCACTTGCGCCAATATCAGCGGTGGTACTGTTCCCGCCGGTTTTGGCGCGCTTAAATTCGCCAATTTTTCCGGCAACGGCCGAGGTGACATCCTCTATCGCAATGTCAATTCCGGCGAGGTGCGATTGGCCGCGTTGAATGCATCCAGCCTGACCCTGCCGCCCTATACCGGCCGCCCCGACGACCAAAACGCCTCCTGCACCGGCAGCACCCTGGCCGCAACTTCGACCACCATCAATCTGCCCATCACCGACACCAGTTGGGCGCTGTTTGGCGTTGGCGATTATGATGGCAACGGCATCACTGATATTGCCTGGGTGCGCACCAATG
>JANPNU010000424.1:0-3491 GCA_031427615.1 Burkholderiales bacterium | reverse complement strand
CTTAAAACCCGGCGAAACCAATCTGGTTGCCACCGGCATGGCAATTCATATTGCCAACAATGGTTATGCCGCGTTGATCCTGCCGCGTTCCGGGCTGGGACATAAACACGGCATTGTTCTTGGCAACCTGGTCGGGCTGATTGACTCTGACTATCAGGGGCAAATTTTTGTGTCGGTATGGAATCGGGGCCACAGTGATTTCACCATCCAGCCCATGGAGCGGATTGCACAACTCATCATCGTTCCGGTCGCACAAGTTGCGTTTAATGTTGTGGATGCCTTCACCGAATCCGATCGTGGTGCGGGTGGTTTTGGCAGCACCGGCAAAAAATAATCCGTCGGCACAAATATCACGTCGCGCGTTAAGTGCATCGAACCTATTCGACGCGCAAATTTCCCAGTCACCCACGCAGAAATTTTTCTCAGCCATGACATGACATCACATTACCTTGCCCGCGTCGCCAGCCTCATCACCGTTGTATTGTTCATGAGCCAGACGTTGCACGCGCAACCCGCAGCCGGCAAACCACAAACCGGCCTGCCAAAAATCACCCTGAAGGCCGACGGCCAATCGATTCAAGCCGACGTTGCCGCGACTGAAGAATCCCGCCAACACGGCTTGATGTTCCGCACCAAGATGGGCAAAAACGAAGGCATGTTGTTTGTTTTCACCAGCCCCGGCTACTATGCCATGTGGATGCGCAATACGCCGATCAATTTGGCGGTCGCCTACATGGACGACCAAGGCAAAATTCTATCCATTCATGAAATGGCAGCATTCAACGAAACGTCACATCAATCCGCCGGACCGGCGCGTTACGCGCTCGAGATGAATGCAAAATGGTTCGCACAGCATAAGGTCAAGGTGGGTGATGTGATTGGTGGGTTGGATAAAGCGCCGAAGCCAAAGTGATTGAGGATTGGCAAGGGTATGGAGATTTCACGCCAACGCCGAGATTCGAAACATCCACAGTTCAGGGAAAACATTTTGACCCCCGATCAATTGCTTTAATAGATAACGCCTCTATGACAAACCACGCAGACGGGCGCAGCATGCCCATACCGACATTCGTCGGCAAGAAAAAGAGGCACTTCATGCGAATCATATAAATGCTTTTGGTGAGAATGGCGATGTTTGGGATGGACCCCATTTATCGCTTCAAGGGGCTTAATCGGAAACCGACGTTGGCGCAACATATGGAGAAGATCAGCCGACTGCCAAAGACCAAGCAGCGCTTCGTAATGGAAATGCTTGATACCATGTTGGCGCAACAGGGACGATAAACATGAACAAGGAAATCAAACTTGTCACCGTTCCATCCGAGACAATCAGCGATGTTATTCGCCTGATTCGCGGCCAAAAAGTCATCATCGACTCAGATTTGGCGGCACTCTATGGGGTCGAGACGCGCCGACTCAATGAGCAGGTGCGACGCAATCGCACACGTTTTCCGGAAGACTTTATTTTTGAGATGACATCTGATGAGTTCACCAACTTGAAGTCGCAATTTGCGACTTCAAGTTGGGGCGGCAGACGTAAGCTGCCAATGGTCTTTACCGAGCATGGCGCGATCATGGCGGCCACCGTGCTCAATACACCACGCGCAGTCGAGGTGAGTGTGTATGTGGTGCGGGCGTTCGTGCAGTTGCGCGAGCTGATGGCAAGTCATCGCGATTTGTCTGAACGGTTGGATGCGTTGGAGCATAAGACGGAGGCGCAGGCGATGTCGCATGATACGTTCAGCCGCAATACGCGGGCGCAGTTGAAACAGGTCTTTGATGCCCTGCGCGAATTGATGACGCCGCCTGAGCCGCCGACACCGCCGAAGCGGTCGATTGGGTTTGTGATCGATGATAAACCGGACAAGAAGTCTGAGAACAAGAATAAAAACAGCGGCAAAGGCAACGCGACCAGCCACGCCAGAAATAAATAGCCAGAACGCAAACAACAAGAGCAACGGCGGCGGCTACAGGCAAAACAAAAACACCCGCAATCGCAGGTGTTGGGAGAATGCTTCTTTTTTTATAAAGAGAACGACAGCGCAAAGTCAATCGACTTTGGAACCTTTGATCCCTATGTTGTTGGATTACCGCGTGGGCAGATGAGGCTTGCCCACCCTTGTACGCTTGCTTAGCTAGACCCCTTTGCTTGCTTGATAATAATGTCTGAACTATTTTTGTATTTTTGTATTGTTTTTCAACTGAAGACATTTTTTACATTTTTTTTAATTTTCGGAGCAGCCAAGGAGCAACTTGAAACCATTGAATGTAACCAAGTAAAAAAAACCCTAACCAGTTAATACAAATCGTGATGAAAGTTGATGGAATTATTTCACCCGTTAAAAAAAAGTAAGCGCGGGCAATGCCTGCAAAAAGCAAAGCATACAAAAAACTGATGGGGAAAGCTAACACCAACATTACGCTCACTAAAAATACTTCAGAGTCGTGATTGGGACTCGAATAAAATGAGGCTCCAGATATAACAAGTACAGCAAGACATATACAAACCCATACAATCTTAAATCCCCAAAAAATGACGTTTGGCGCATTCATGGATATGCTCGATGGCGTGCTCGCCCAACGGGGACGGTAACGTGACGAAAGAGAACCCACTGATTCATGTGCCGACCGAGATCATCGCTGAACGGATTTTTATCGTGCGCGGGCAGAAGGTAATTCTGGACGCCGACTTGGCAGCCCTCTACGAAGTGCCAACCAAGCAGTTCAATCAGGCGGTGAAACGCAACTTGGCCAAGTTTCCGGCTGACTTTATGTTTGCGCTAACGGCTGATGAGTGGGATTCTTTAAGGTCACAATTTGTGACCTTAAACGCGGCGCCCACCGCAGTGACTGGTCGCGGCCAGCATCGCAAGTACCTGCCGTATGTGTTTACCGAGCACGGCGCGATCATGGCAGCAACATTGTTAAACAGTCCGCGCGCAGTCGAGGTGAGCGTGTATGTGGTGCGGGCGTTTGTGCAACTGCGTGAGTTCCTGGCCTCAAACAAAGACTTGGCGCGGCAGTTGCGCACCCTGGAGCAGCGCATCGAGAAGAAACTGGCAAACCATGATCAGGCCATCGCCGGGATCGTCGCCACACTCAAGCAACTGATGTCGCCTGCCAGTACCACCAAACGCCGCATCGGGTTCGTTATCGACGACGAGAAGTAATCGCCCGTTGTAACGGCTAACTGAACAACGCCCGCGATCAGCGGGCGTTGGGGGTGGGCTTCTCTCTTAAAAGATCAATTCATTCCGCAAAACAATTCACCCTGGCCCCTTTAGAACCGATCGGTTCTACTTCGGGGGGCGGGCTGTCGCCCCAAGTGGCGATCTGCTGGGCGCCCCACTGGGGTGCCCTTGGTCATCCCTATGGATTCAAATTCTGGTGGCGACAGCCGCTAAAAACAACGCCCGCGATCAGCGGGCGTTGGGGGTGGTTTTCTTTTTTACTAAAGACAGATACCAGCGGAAATTATTTCGAGCCTGGAA
>JANPNU010000423.1:0-6436 GCA_031427615.1 Burkholderiales bacterium | reverse complement strand
TTGACACCGCCGGCACCCTGACTGAAGCTGCAAAGGCATTAAAGGAACGTGGCGCAGCTAGAGTGGTCGCGTACTGTACCCACCCGGTGTTATCGGGCCCGGCATTGGAAAGGTTGGAAAACTCGGTCATTGACGAATTGGTGGTAACCGACACCATTCCCCTCAAACCGGAAGCACAGTTGTGTAAGAAGATTCGTCAAATTGGCACGGCTGAGTTGCTCGCCGAAACAATCCGGCGGATTGCGGAAGGCGGCTCGGTGAGCTCGCTGTTTTCAGAATAGATTTACCGCAAATCGGCAGTTCGATTTGTGTTTGCAACAAACCATTTGGTCGCGAATGGTTTTAACCTGGAGTATCAAAATGAAAATCGCTTTAAAAGCAACCTCGCGTAGCGTACAGGGCACGGGTGCGAGCCGCCGCCTACGTCGCGCGGACAAAGTTCCCGGCATCGTTTACGGTGGTGGCAAAGACCCAACCGTCATCGAACTTGATCACAACGAAATTTTCCACAAGCTGCGTCTGGAAGCGTTCCACGCCTCCATTCTCGACCTCGAACTTGATGGCAAATCAGAAAAAGTCTTGCTGCGCGACGTGCAAATGCACGCGTGGAAGCAAAACGTTTTGCACATTGACTTTCAGCGTGTTGACGCCGGTAAAAATATTCACATGAAGGTGCCATTGCACTTTGTGAACGCCGACATCGCGCCGGGTGTAAAGCAGTCCGGTGGTATCGTCTCGCACATCCTCAACGAAATCAATATTTCCTGCCTGCCAAAAAATCTGCCAGAGTTTATCGAGGTTGATTTGAAAGACCTGGCAGCGGGCCACTCGATTCACCTTTCGGATTTGAAACTGCCTGACGGTGTGGCATCGATCGCCCTGCAACGCAAGGAAGACCGTTCCGTTGCAACGATTATTATCCCAAGAGCGGTTGCGTCGGAAGAAGCGGCCGCAGCCACCGTGGCGGCAGCCGAAGTACCGGCTGTCAATCAGAAGGCCAAGGAAGAGGATGCTCCAAAGAAAGACGACAAGAAAAAATAATATTGTCGTGCATCAACTTGAAATGCCCGCCGCCCTCAGGGTACGCGGGCATTTTTATTTCATTTGGACGCGGTACGACAACGTGCCCCACCCCGCGATCAAGCGCCCTAACTTTTTTGTTGGCAAATTTAACCACCCCAATCTTATTTTGGTAACTTCGACACACCGCAATCAACCATGACCAATCTTCCAATCAAACTTATTGTTGGCCTGGGTAACCCCGGACGTGAATATGTGGACACGCGCCATAATGCGGGTTTCTGGTTTGTTGAATTGTTGGCGCGCGAGCTGGGTGTATCGTTTAACAAAGAGTCAAAATTTCACGGCGACGTCGCCAAGGTTGGTGGTGTTTGGTTGTTAAAGCCGGGCACGTTTATGAATCACTCCGGTCGCGCGGTCGGCGCACTGGCCAAGTTTTATCAAATTACCCCCGCTGAAATTCTGGTTGCCCACGATGAATTGGACCTGCCGGCCGGTGGCATCAAAATGAAAACCGGCGGTGCGGCAGGCAGCAATGGTGTGAAAGATATTGCCAGTCATTTGGGCACCAAGGATTTTTGGCGTTTGCGGGTTGGCATTGGCCATCCGCGCGCACTAGCCGCAGGTTTGGCCAATATACCCGGCGGCGGTATGGATAGACCCGAAGTGGTGGATTACGTGCTGCACCGCCCGAGCGTCGATGAAGGGCGGGCCATTGATGAGGCGATGAAACGCGCCATCGAGTGTTGGCCGGACGTGGCCAAGGGCGACATGGAAGCCGCCATGCTGAGACTGCATACCAAACCTGTGTAGTCGCGACAACAATTAAATATCTGAATAGGGATTAAAAAATGAAGTGCGGAATCGTCGGTTTACCCAATGTTGGAAAATCCACCACCTTTAATGCCCTCACCAAGGCGGGCATTGCGGCAGAAAATTATCCGTTTTGTACCATTGAGCCTAATATCGGCATTGTTGAAGTGCCCGATTCACGTCTCGATCAGCTAACCAAGATCGTGGTTCCGCAAAAAGTCGTGCCGGCCATCGTCGAGTTTGTTGATATTGCCGGCCTGGTCGCAGGTGCATCCAAAGGCGAAGGGCTCGGCAATCAATTTTTGGCGACCATTCGTGAGACTGACGCCATTTCGCACGTGGTGCGCTGTTTTGAAGATGAAAACGTAATTCACGTCGCCGGTCGTATAGACCCACTGTCTGACATCGCCGTCATTGACACCGAATTGGCATTAGCCGATATGCAGTCGGTCGAAAAGGCGCTGCACAAAGCACAAAAAAATTCGCGTGCGGGCGACAAAGAAGCCATCAAGCTGGTCGCCATACTTGAGCCAATGATGAAGAAGCTCGATCAGGCCATCCCAGTGCGCGCCATGGGCTACGACGCTGATGAACTGGCGCTCATCAAACAATTTTCATTGCTCACCGCCAAGCCGGTCTTGTATGTGGCGAACGTCATCGAAGGTGGTTTTGAAAACAACCCCTTGCTTGATCGTGTGCGTGAACACGCCGCCAAAGAGGACGCGCCGGTCGTTGCCATCTGCGCCAAGATCGAAGCCGAAATCGCCGAGTTGTCAGACGAGGACAAACAGGTTTTTCTCGAAGACATCGGCATGAAAGAACCCGGCCTCGCGCGCATGATCCGCGCCGCCTACACCCTGCTCGGCCTGGAAACCTACTTCACGGCTGGTGTGAAAGAAGTGCGTGCGTGGACCGTACACAAAGGCTCTACCGCGCCACAAGCCGCTGGCGTGATTCATACCGATTTTGAAAAAGGATTCATTCGTGCCGAGGTGATTGCGTTTAACGACTTTGTCACGCTTGGGGGCGAATCAAAATGCAAAGAAGCCGGCAAAATGCGGCTCGAAGGCAAGGAATACATCGTCAAGGATGGCGATGTCATGCATTTTCGATTTAATGTGTAAAAAAATGGCTTCATGTGTAAAACGTTGATTTGGCGGGCATTTTCAAATTATAGTTATGCGGTTTTTATCAAATTCAATGTGAATTTGATAAACCATATTTTTTTATCGTAAGAAAATATATGCGCGCCCCACTTTCCCCGGAAGAAACCGCTGCAACCGAAAATTTCATGGCGCAGATGTTGACGGTCGCCATTTACTGTATGGATGTCGGCAGCACAATTGCCGAATTACAGGATGTATTGGCTGATTTTATTCGGAACAATGCGCCGCTGGAGGCGGATATTGATGATGAGGCCATCCGGTTTTTGTCATGCCAGATGAGCCGTGCCATATGGGGGGCGATGCCTAACCCTTCCAAAAAATTTGTCGTGGAAAGGCTGCACGCGATCGGGCGCAATGATCGCTGCGTGAGCGGACTCAACTGCAAACACAAGCAATGTTGCGGCAGCCAGCCATCGGCGCCCATGCTTGATGCGAGTATGTGTTGGGCGGCATTGTGTGAAATCTTGCCCGCACACCGGCTCGACGACATGATCGCCTCAGGCAGGCTGCCTGACGGCATGATTGTGCTGGTTGCACAGCGGCTGCTAGACACCGATCCAGCGCGTGTTTGCGCGCTGATCGAGCCGCATTTTGCTGGCGTCATAAGCAGCCGCGACAAACACCTCGGAGAATTGTTGCTGGTGTTGTGTGATGCCTATGATGCAACCAAACAAGTGCCACGCAAATTAAAAATTCTTGAGCGTGTCGCCGCCGAGGCCACGGGGCAACCGCGTGCGGATGCGCTCCAACACCTGGCGACGATTGCGTCGGATCGCGGAAATTACGCAGAGGCATGGACGTTTTTTGCCAGGGCAAAAGAAACTTCGCCCGATGACCCTTCACTGTCGCATTTGGAGGTGGTGATGTTGTTGGGAGAAGGGCGGCGCGCTGATGCATGCGTGCGTGCCAGATATTGGCTGGCCAAGCTTGAGCGCAGTGGTTTGGCCGAAGAGGCGGCACCCGTGCTGTCGTGGCTTGCCGATATTGCCGAGGGACACGATCCTGAGCAGGCAATGGCCGACCTGAACGCACATGGCCTGGGTGAGATGTCGCGCCGGCTGCTCGCAGCCATCAAGGCTGGTCTGTCGCGCCCGGTTGACAGCCGTCACCTGCAATTGGCACCCATTGGCCAAGGGGCATCGCCGGAGGAGGTGGATTATGTGGATTTGAAAAAATCCCTGACAACGCGATTACGAAAAATGGGCATACCGATAGATCAGATCAGCGCACAGGTGGATACGTTGATCGCGCAAATGAAGTCCGACGAATCGCGCGTCAAAACAGAGGGGTCACCGAAGCCGCCTGCGGCGGACGAGACCGAATTTATACTCCAAACCAACGAGGCAATGGCAGCGGTGGAGGCAGATTGGCATCGCGCGTGGCCGCTTGGAAAACCGTTTTCGACGAGTCCAATGCCGCATGAAACGAGCGATGTTTGGGCGATGCCATCTACTGAATTCTGGATCATGTTCCTGGAAAACCACCCCGAAGCTTTTAACAGCCACGACATTCTTGATGACGTGGCCATTGCGCTCGAATGGATCCCCGATGATCCATCCGGATGGACAACCATTGCCATACGCCGACAGTTGTACGTGCGCGCAGGCGAATTGCTCAGGCCATTGGTGAATGAAGCAACACGACTGCCATGGCTTTGCGAACAGAATCGCCCCGCCTTGCGGCTCATGGTGGGTGATGCGTTTGATCGTTATGAGAGTGTGGACCGCGAATGGCTGCCGCAGATGCGAGCCATCCTGCGCCTGAACCCGAACGACAACCACGGCCTGCGTGACTATGTGGTCAATGCGTTTTTGTTTCAAAACGATGACAAAGGCGCGCTGGATATATTGGCCCGATACCCCGATGACGTGGCGCCGACTATGGTGATGGGTCGCGTGTTGGCGCTGTTTCGGCTGGGGCAGATGTCAGCAGCGCAGAAAGCCATTGATCAAGCCAATATGCTGTGCCCGAAGGCGGTCAAGTGGTTGATGCCGCAAAGAAAAGCCGCGCCCAAAACAACCACATCGTATGGTATTGAAGTAGGCGGGGATGAAGAGGCATGGAATTACCGCCAAGAGATGCGCGAGATTTGGGTGGCAACACCCGGCCTGATGGCATGGCTCAAAAAAGCGGCCAAATGATAAATGGGTTACGTGTGCAAGCCCAAATTCAAGTGGGCAAAATCATGGGTCTTTATTGTGATGATGGCGACAGCAGGATCGATTTATTTGTGCAAAGGTGATCGCCATTGACGATTTCGTCACGCTCGGCGGCGAGGCCAAATGCAAAGTAGCGGGCAAGATGCGCATCGAAGGCAAGGCGTACATCGTCAAAGGTGTAGATCTGATGGATTTTCGGTTTAATGTGTGATGGTTGGTTTAATGGGGAACTTCTCAAAACCATCGTCATTCCCGCGCAGGCGGGAATCCAAGTTTCGTAATCAATTGATATGCATGAAAAATTGGATTCCCGCCTGCGCGGGAATGACATTGCCGCATGGTTTTGAGAAGTTCCCAATGTATTAAGTCTATATTTGGCGGGCGTTTCCAGTCTCTTTCGCTTGGAAACGCCCGCAGTGATTGAACTTTGTATTTTTATCAGTGCGCACAATCCTCAAAGCGACCTTCTCGTTTAGAGTGCATTACTGGCTACGTCAAGAAAACATTACGATTTCCCATGGCCTAATCTTTCAATTCCATATCGCTGCCAACGACATCAAAAATGTCCCCAAAAGAAGCGCACGCCCGCATCAAAATCAACAAGCTGCTTGAAGCGGCGGGCTGGCGTTTTTTCGCGGACAACAAAGACCCGGCAAATATCCAGCTCGAGCCGAGCGTCACGATTAAAGAAAACGATCTTGATGCATTAGGCAACGACTTCGAAACGAGTTCCAAGGGGTTCATCGACTTCCTGCTGCTGAACGACAAAGGATTTCCATTCATCGTTCTCGAAGCGAAGGCCGAGAGCAAAAGCCCGCTGGTCGGCAAAGAACAAGCCCGCAAATACGCGCGCTCCCAGAATTGCCGCTTCGTCATCCTCTCGAATGGCAACTTGCATTACTTTTGGGATCTTGAGCGCGGCAATCCCTACGTCATCACGACATTCCCAACGCCCGGTTCGGTGACGGGTTTTCAGAAAACGGTACCCAATCCTGCGCGCCTGGTTGATGAAATTGTCAACGAAGACTACATCGCCCTGACGCAGCGGCCATCGTATGCGTCTGAGGCGGCATGGAACAGCCCAACCGAGCGCCCTGACTTTATCGAGAAAAACAAGCTCCGTTTTCTGCGCCCATATCAGTTGCGTGCAATCAAGTCGATTCAGTCGGCGGTTCAAAACGGCCAAGATCGGTTCCTGTTCGAAATGGCAACGGGTACCGGCAAGACGCTGACCGCTGCGGCGGTGATTAAACTGTTTCTGCGCTCGGGCAATGTCGG
>JANPNU010000422.1:0-1643 GCA_031427615.1 Burkholderiales bacterium | reverse complement strand
CGGGAATATTCCACTTTGACCTGCTGAGTGACCGTTGCTACTTATGTCCTCTTCACTGTTAGCGCCTGATGTTCAGCACCTTGGCCACGCCGTTTGTAATGTCGTTGAGATCAGAATCACTGATTTGGCCGATCAGGCTTGCCAGTCGGCTTTTGTCGACGTTGCGGATTTGTTCAGAACGAGCCTTCGATCCGAGTCCCGCAGACGGCACATCAATCACCAGCGGGAAATGCACGGGTTCGGATGTGCTCGTGAGCGGCACGATCACGACGGTGTTACGTCTGCGGTTAATTTCGTTTGCCGAAAGAATGACGCAGGGCCGCGTTTTGAACATTTCGGAGCCGCGCACCGGATCAAGTGTCACCCAATACACTTGGCCACGTTGAATCGTGGAGCTCATTTGCGCGGCTTGGTGGCTGCCTTTTCAGCAGCCAACTTGGCTTGTGCAATGGCAAATTCGCGCTCAAACGTATCACGGTCAAAGTCGGGATCCCAATCGTCGACCGACCCGCTCAAATCTGCATCAAGCCACTCTTGGGTTTCAACAAGGAGTTCAGGATGCGCGGCTTCAATGGCATTCATGGCTTCGCAGGCTGCGACAAGTTCGGCATCCTCTTTTTCCAGTTCCTGGCGTACCAAATCGACTAAAAACTTGTTGCGCTGGCGTGGCGGTACTGCCCGCGCCAGCTTGGCCGCTACATCATCCGGTAGACGCAGCAACACCTGTTTGGGCGGATTTGTTTGAATATTTAGCATGAGTCAATGATATCAATATAGCAAGGAAAATGAATATGTTCACCAAAATCCTAATCGCCAACCGTGGCGAAATTGCCTGCCGCGTTATTCTGACCGCCCGAAAAATGGGCATCAAAACGGTCGCCGTGTATTCCGATGCCGACAAAGACGCACGCCACGTTGAGTTGGCGGATGAGTCCGTCAACATTGGCCCGGCACCCAGCCGAGAGAGCTATCTGTTGGCCGACAAAATAATTGCTGCCTGCAAGCAGACCGGCGCACAGGCGGTGCACCCCGGCTATGGGTTTTTGAGCGAAAACGCGGGCTTTGCCAAGCGGGTGGAAGAGGAAGGCATTGTTTTCATCGGCCCCAAACACTATTCGATTGCCGCGATGGGCGACAAGATTGAGTCGAAGAAACTGGCAGGCGCGGCGGGCGTGAACTGCATCCCCGGTGTGAATGATGCGATTGAAACACCGGAGAACGCGGTGGAAATTGCCAAAGGCATTGGTTACCCCGTCATGATTAAGGCCTCGGCGGGCGGCGGTGGCAAGGGCCTGCGCGTGGCCTTCAACGACAAGGACGCGTTTGAGGGCTTCACCAGCTGCCGCAACGAGGCGCGCAACAGTTTTGGTGATGACCGTGTGTTCATCGAAAAGTTTGTGGAAGAGCCCCGTCACATCGAAATCCAGCTGATCGGCGACAGTCATGGCAATGTGATTTATTTGAACGAACGCGAATGCTCCATCCAGCGTCGTCACCAGAAGGTGATTGAAGAGGCCCCGTCGCCCTTCTTCAGTGATGCCACACTCAAGGCGATGGGCGAGCAGGCGGTGCAATTGGCAAAGGCGGTGAATTACCAGAGTGCGGGTACGGTGGAATTTGTGGTCGGCAAAGACCAGAGTTTC
>JANPNU010000421.1:0-3789 GCA_031427615.1 Burkholderiales bacterium | reverse complement strand
CTGCTGACCCTGTCCTATTTGGGCGCCGAAAAGGTGGTGCCCAACTACAACACCATGGGAACGGCCAAGGCCAGCCTTGAAGCGGTCACCCGGTATCTGGCGTCCAGTCTGGGTCCACGTGGAATTCGCGCCAATGCCATTTCAGCAGGACCAATCAAAACCCTCGCTGCGGCCGGTATTGCCGGATTTCGAGAAATGCTCAGTTTTTTTGAAGAACACGCGCCGCTTCGCCGCGGCGTCACCCAGGAAGAAGTCGGCAATGTCGCCGCGTTTTTGATGAGTGACCTGGCCAGTGCGGTCACCGGCGAAATAACCTACGTGGATTGCGGCTTTAACACCGTTGTCGCCGGCATGCCACACTAAGCCATCGCAGCAAGCAACAACATTGGTACGATTCACAAACTCCATTACCAGAGGCCTTTTTCAGTCATAAACCCATGAAAATGCCCGTATTTATTAACCTTTCACAAAGGGGAACTTATAAAAACCCCAAAAACTCCCTCCCCTGCGGTGAGCCTGCCGCGGTAGGGTTAAAGCCGGGGCAGGGGTCCAATTTCTGTTGCGGGTTCAATGGCAACCCAAAATTGGCACCCGGCCTTTATCGCAGTGTATCCCGCGGGACGCCGGTAAAGGGCAGGTTTTTAGAAGTTCACAAAGCACTCAATGAAAAATTTTAACGGCAGAGTTGCAGTGATCACCGGTGCCGGTTCGGGATTCGGTCGTGAGTTTGCATTGCGTGGTGCGACACTTGGCATGAAGCTGGTATTGGCCGATGTGCTGGAAGCACCACTAAATGAAACGGTGGCGATGTTAAAGGCCAGCGGAGCCGCTGTTGTTGCCAAACAATGCGATGTCAGTAATGCTGCCGACATGGACGCCTTGGCGGCGTTTGCCATGGCGTCATTTGGCGGCGTGAATTTGGTTTTTAACAATGCCGGTGTCGGTGCCGGTGGGTTGTTGTGGGAAAACACCGTCAAGGATTGGGAGTGGGTGTTGGGGGTGAATTTATGGGGCGTCATTCATGGCGTCAGGGTATTTACGCCGCTCATGCTTGAACAAGCCAAAAACGATGCCGAATACGAGGGCTACATTGTTAATACCTCGTCGATGGCGGGATTGTTGTCCCCGCAATTAATGGGTGCCTACAATGTATCGAAACACGCGGTGGTGGCCTTGTCGGAAACGTTGTTTCATGACCTACAGGCGGCACAGGCGGATGGCGTCACACAACAAATCAATTGCAGCGTCCTATGCCCGGCCTTTGTGCCAACCGGTATTAGCCAGTCGCATCGGGCGCGACCCGACGCACTCAAGAACAGCCAAGCCGCCACTGCGTCGATGAAACTTGCGCAGTCGATGACCAATAAGGCCGTGAGCGCCGGCAAACTTTCCGCAGCTGACGTCGCCCGTCTAACGTTCGACGCGATTGTCGAAAATCGTTTTTATATTATTACCCACCCGAAAATCATGCCAACAGTGCAGATGCGTCTGGATGATATTGCCAATCAGAGCAATCCTCGCGATCCGTTTGCGATGAAAACGGACGTCCGCCCGAATCTGTCCGACATGCCAGACTGACGGTAAACGACCATCAAAAAAGCCCGCGCTGCGGGCTTTTTTGATGGTCGAATGATTGGCGTATTCTGCACAAAAAACCATCCACTATTTGTCGCTTGGTTTGTTAATCGCGCCTTTAACGATCGACACATTGTGTTCTTTTCGTAAATCAACCAACATCGACACCAGTTCATTTTGACCAATCGTTTGCTGCAAACGCGAACGGATGGCAGCAAGTTTGGCTTCATCTGCCGCGGGTGCAGCAATAATTTTCGCCACCTGGATCAACGTATAGGTGCCTGAGGGGGCGGCATAACCAACATAGGTTGGCAACGATTTGGGATTGGCGCGCATGGCAGCATCAATCACCGCCGTCTGCAAACCACCCGCTGACGCACGACTAACAGCCAACAGCGCCGGGAATTTAACGTCGCCTTTGCCAGCCTGTAGGGCGGCCAACTTCGCCTCTCCGTCCTTTTTAGCCAAAGCTATCGCCTGATCCCTCGCCAACTTTTGAGTCAACCCATTCTGCACCTCGGCAAACGGGCGAACAATGGCCGGCTTGGATTCAACCACCCGCGCTACCACCAACGAACTGGCACTGATTTCCACGGCCTCGGTATTACGCTTGTTTCTTAATACGTCGTCCGTGAACAACGCGGTCGACAATTTCGGATTATTAAATGGTGGTTGAAACGCCTGTCCCTTGGCAAAAAAGCCCGATTGTTTAATCGTCAAATTGGCCACTTCCGCGGTCGCTTTTAAACTTGCTGACTGCTCAAATGCGGCATTCGAGAACTTCTCTGCCAATTCAGCATATTTTCGGGATGCCTTTTGCTTTTTGATTTCACCTTCAATCTCCGGCGTGGCATCAGCGAGTGATTTTCCTTTTTCCGGCTTGATGTCAGTTACCCGGATGATGTGATAACCAAAATCCGTCAGGATCGGTCCCAGCAATTCATCCTTGTTGCCGCCAAAAACCGCCTTGTCGAATGCCGGCACCATCATGCCACGACTGAAATAACCCAGATCGCCGCCATTGGCACCTGATCCCGGGTCTTGGGAATTCTTTTTTGCCAGATCGGCAAAATCCTTTGGAGTCTTTTTGATCTGTGCAAGCAGCCCGTTGGCTTTGTCCTCTGCGGCTTTTTTAACGTCATCCTTGGCTTCTTTGGCGACCGTAATCAGAATGTGCGATGCCTTGCGCTCTTCCTTGGTTACAAATCGGGACTTGTTATCCGCGTAATACTTGGCAACATCATCCGCCGAGACAACGATCGATGGTGCCAAGGCATCAAGTGATAACTCCACGTACTCCGCGCGAACCTGCTCCGGAATGGTGAAGTCCTTCGGGTTTTTATCGTAAAACGCCTTGGCCTCTTCTGGCGTCACGTTAATTTTTGATATGAATACCTCCGGTGCAATCATCACAATCGCAACTTCACGCGATTGTTCGTTTGCTTGAATGTAGCCCTGCACACTGGTCTTGGCAACAATGGCAGTATTTGCCACGCTGTCCAAAAACTGTTGGCGCACAGAGTCCTGGCGCATCGAGGCTTCAAATGACGCCGCACTATAACCCTGTGCCTTGATCACCCGCTCGTATAGAGTCGGCGAAAATTTGCCGTCTTCCTGGAAATTGGTGTTGGTGACAATTAATTCACGCAGCCGTGGGTCACTGACCATTAGCCCGTTGCTGCGGGATGCTTTATCAAGCAGACGCTGGTCAATCAACTGATCGAGAACCCCCTTGCGCATCTCCGGGTTGTCCATCACCGTTGCGTCTATCTGGTTGCCAAACTGCTGGCGCAATCGACTTAGTTGGTTCTGCACCGCATTGTCGAACTCCTGACCAACAATTTTTTCGCCCGCCACCGTGGCGATCGTATTGGTGCCGGGTGCATTACGCACATAGGACTCAACCCCCCACAGCGCGAATGGGATGGTAATGAGGACCAGAACAACTTTGGCAACCCAGGTTTTTGCGGCGCTACGAATAGCTTCTAACATAAGGGCAACGGCTCACTGTGAATTCTGAAAAGGAACAACACTCTAGCGACGATAACGTGGGGCAAATAACATTCAAACCATCGCCGAAGTCGTCAATTTTACTATGAGATTGCCGCCTGCTACGGTGAAAACCACTGCATCTCGATACTGACAGCGGCGGATCCCTTCAACCAAAAACAACGGCAATAAAAAAGCGACCCTGCGGTCGCGTTTTTTTTTTTT
>JANPNU010000420.1:0-2398 GCA_031427615.1 Burkholderiales bacterium | reverse complement strand
CCACAGATTGATCTGGTATCCGGGGAGATTGTTGCGTTGGAAGCATTGGTCCGGTGGAATTCTGAGGATAGCGGCACCGTCATGCCGGGGGAATTTATTCCCCTCGCGGAAGAGACCGGACTGATCAATGAGCTTGGCGAGTGGGTCTTGCGTGAAGCCTGTCGGCAAAATAAAGAATGGCAAAACGCGGGGCTGGCACCGCGTCGTATGGCGGTGAACCTGTCAGCCAAACAACTAAACGACAAGGGTTTTGTTGAAATGTTGGTCGGCATACTGCGTGAGACGCAGCTCGACCCGACCCATTTGGAATTGGAAATTACCGAGAGTCAGGTCATGCGCCAGGGCGAAGGTAGTGTCATGTTATTAAATGAAATAGCCGCGATGGGCATCCACCTTTCGGTGGACGATTTTGGTACCGGTTATTCGAGTTTGTCGTATTTGAAGCGATTACCAATCGGGAAATTAAAGATTGATCAAAGTTTTATCCGCGATATTACGGTTGATCCGAACGATACGGCGATTGTTGTGGCCATCATCAATATGGCGAAATCCCTCGACTTGGAGGTGATTGCCGAAGGCATCGAAACTATCGGACAACTCACCTTGCTCCGCGCCAAAGGATGCGGGGTCGGGCAGGGTTATTATTTCAGCGTGCCACTAGCGGCAGGTGCCATTGCCGAGTTGCTGAAACAATCGTCGGTATTTGACAACGTCTGCTTGGTCTCGACGACGCAATAAAATTCGATTAGGCGAGAAATAAAAACATTGCCGGTAATTTTTCGACGCCGCTTGCACTGGATCGCCAGTGTGAAATTTTCTGGCTGACAATGCATTCGTTGTTTCCCGTTAAATCGGTTGCCACGCATAACGTGGTGGTGGCAGCCAGAGTGGCCACCAAATCCTGCAACATAGATTGATTACGATAGGGTGTTTCAATAAACATTTGCGTCATGCGTTTTTCGCGGGACTCCTGTTCCAATGCCAATATGGATCGGCTGCGCCCCTGTTTGTCGTGTGGCAAATAGCCGTGAAAGGCGAACGATTGGCCATTGAGCCCGGAAGCCATGAGCGCCAACAGAATGGACGACGGTCCCACCAACGGGCGCACGGAAATGCCGGCGCGATGTGCGGCTGCCACAACCAATGCGCCGGGATCGGCGACTGCGGGTGCCCCGGCCTCAGATACCAAGCCAACGTCATGGCCTGCCAATAGCGGTGCCAGTAGCGCCGTCAGGTCAGTGGATTGATGATGTTTGTCGAGTTCAATTATTGAAATTTCAATCAAAGGCCGGGTGACACCCATTCCCCGCAAAAACGCGCGCGCCGATTTGGCGTTTTCGGCGATAAAGTGATTCATTCCGCAGGCCACAGCAATGACATCAGCCGGCAAAATTCTGGTGGATGAAAACGGTTCGCTCAAATTGGTCGGAATTAAATAAAGTGTGCCGAATTTTGGGGACGAAGGGCGCTGGTCATTTTGACCGTGCAACATCGAGCCGGGCGAAATGCCGTCGTGATTCACGATAACACCTCGATGCCCTCTGTCGCGAGCATCGTCGTCAGGGCGATTAACGGCAGGCCAACCAAAGCAGTCGGGTCGTCGCTCGTCATGTTTGCAATGAGCGCGGCGCCCAATCCTTCCGATTTTGCGCTGCCGGCACAATCCAGTGCGTCCTCATGGTCGAGGTAATAGTCAATTTGTGATTCGGTATAGGAACGCATGGTGACGTTTGTTGGCACAACCTGCACATGTATGCGGCCGGACGCCATATCGAAAAGCGCCAACGCCGTATGAAAAATGATTGTTTTTCCGCGCATGGCCAGTAACTGTTCACGCGCCATAGCACGTGTGCCGGGTTTGCCAAGTGGCTGCCCGTCCAGATCGGCCACTTGATCAGAACCAATCACCACGCCGTCCACAACCGTTGTGGCGGTGGGTTGCGAAACCTTTAATGCACCATCACGGGCCTTGTTGACGGCGAGGCGAAGTGCGGTATCGCGGCAATGTTCACCTGGAATGACGGCTTCATCTGTTTCCGGCGCGACAATGGAGAACGGAATTTTTAATCTCGCCAATAGTTGCGCCCGATAACCGGAGGTAGAAGCAAGAATGACCATTTTAATCCGCGGCATGGTTGGGCTCAAGGTAATTTAATGTTAAAAATCAGTGAGTTGTTGATATTTTTCTCACAAAATCATATCATGTGGGCATGTCAAAAGACCATCCAGGCAAGCAAATAACGGCCGCTCTATTAGTTTCAGTCGATCGAATGACGCGCTTAAAACAGGTCGTCGAGGGCAAAATTTCGCCAAACCAGTTACCTGATTTGGTCGAATATTTAGGTTCAGAACAGGGCGAAATCGAATATCGTTTTGTGGGAAATACCCTGAAAGATCA
>JANPNU010000419.1:0-2163 GCA_031427615.1 Burkholderiales bacterium | reverse complement strand
GTACGCTGAAAATTGACGATACCTGTCCTTCCCGATCTTCGCCAACCCGCCTCCATTCTTCGCGGGCGACGGCGATGCCGTCCGAGAAGTCGATGCCTTGAATGTATATCTTGTCATAGATTAGAAAAAAGAAACCAATTATTGACATACCCAAAGCTATTCGAATAAGTTTGGGCGTCGTTGGCAAGTCAAAACGACCGGCTGCCGGTAAAGCGGATGCTCCCAAGATGGCATACGCAAGGGTGTACGCCACTAGAACAAGAGCGACGAAAGTACACTGTAACGCAAATGCTTCCAAGGTCGCAGGGTAGATTGAGTGGACAGGTAGCAAAGCGATCACCGCCCAATAAATGAGCCATATACCTACGAAGTGTTTAGCCATTCGTTAAACAATCGAAAAAAACACGATTCTCAAAACGGCCGACGCACTGGGATCGCCAACAGTAACTGTGTAATAGTGAATTTCTCCGACAACTTTTTGAGGTGCAAAGGTCACCTTATGTTGCCCGCTGCCCGTCGGTAGACTAAGGCTAAAACCTCCAATCTCTACTCGCGCGGGGGCTGACGCGTGCCATTCAAAAACTAGTTCTGTATTAGACCGGTTGACAGATAGTACAATACAAATCGGCGTGTCCATACTTGCTTCTATATAGGCGGGTCTATCTGCCGTTGTATTAACCAACCTACCGGACAAAATGTATGGATGATCCTCTTGGCGATCCGCACTTATCGAGTTTCTGGGATTCCACTTCAACCTTTGACCAATGGTTTTTGCAGGCACACCGGCAACCACTGAATACGGTGACACGTCGCGAGTAACCACACATTTGGCCCCGACAACACTACCCTTGCCAATTGTCACGCCAGGGCAAACAACGACGTTCGCACCAAGCCAGCAGTCATCTTGAATCCAGACGGGTCGATCCAGGGCGTCTGTGCCCTTATTAGAAGCCGCCAATTTTCGTTCTTGTTCCCTAATGGGAATATGCGGCGTGACCCGAAAGGGGTGGGTGCCGGACGAAACGAAAACGTTGGGCGCAAAGATACAGCCTGTACCAATACGAGTGCTGCCATTAATCGTGCATCTGCGCTGGATGGTTGTGCCTTCACCTACGTGTACTTCGGAATTGGTTTCAATCTCGACATCGCTGGATGCCCATACACGCTCGTCAAGCACTATTTGACCCGCACTACCGGCAGCCAGCCGACTGTGGAAACCGATGCTGGTGCCGCGCCCGAGGCGAATGCGAGCTGTACTGCCCATGAGACAAACCGATGAATGAACCCGCGCACCACCAGCCAAGGCATTCAGGCAACTCCACCGTCGCCAAGGCCAGAGAGATTTAAGGATGCGACTCAGTTTCATTGATACTATTTCCTGGTGGCCCACGCTGTAACAGCGGCAGCCAAATAGCTAGTCAAGGCTATGGCCACTGCGAGCCAAGCCAAATTTTGCATCTCAACCGACCCGTTCACCCCTGAGGAAAATAAATAAAACCAGCCGGCGAAAACAATCGTGCCCGTTGTGAAATTTACCAAGAACAGGCGTCTTTCCTGGCCAACTATCAATAGGTGACTTGACCAGAAATCTGAAAGCCTCAGCGCAGCGACCAACATGAACAGGCCAAAAATACTCCTTGATTCCGCGTAGGCGGGAAACCATCGCATGACGACAGCATTCATCAACCAGTAAGCGGGCCAGAAAGTGATCGCGCACGCCAAAAGCAAACCGATCGACGCGCCGGCTGCGATGCGAAACGACGCCGCACGGCCGGTGCTGGCAAACCGGCGTGCCAGCATTGGGTAAACAGACGCATTGATCACGGCCTGCATCGACTGCGCCACCATCAGCACCATCCAGGCAAACGCGTAATAAGCAAAAGCTATTGGCTGCAGCAGACGCACCGCGGCCCACCTGTCGATATTCATTAACAAGAAGCCCATGGATCCCACTGCCAGTAACACCATGGCTGAAGACCAGCGAACCCGGCTCATGCGGCGCACAGCCAAACGGAAGACCAATGCCGCGCCTACCCGGGCACGTTGCCACACGCCCTTCAGAACTTTATGGGTCAGCAGCAATGAAACGATCGCTTCCGCCATGAGGACGGCAACTGCATTCTTGAGCAAAGCTCCAATACCGATGCTGACCGAAAGCACAAT
>JANPNU010000418.1:0-1542 GCA_031427615.1 Burkholderiales bacterium | reverse complement strand
AGCCTACATTGCCCGGAACACCGCGCAGAACAAGGACTTTCACCCCCATAACGTACGGCGGCATCTGGTGGGGTTGCACAAAGGGCTACCCGGTGCGCGCGCGTGGCGGCGAAAAATCACCGGGAACACCATTGAACGTGTGGCGCAGGCGCTGGCGTTGACGGAGGGGTGAGGGATTCTTTTCGGCTGGATGTGGAAACCGCCGATGGACGCCGATGTGACGCCGAGCGCCGATGAAAACAACTCAAGCTGTCATTCCGACAGAGCCCGATTTTGGGCGACGAGGAATCTCATCGGCATGATGCCAGTTGCTGATTTCTTCGGCATTATGGACAGATGAGATTCCTCACAACAAGCCGTTCGGAATGACAGTGCCTTGTTGCAGTTGTCTGGCTATTCGCTAATCCCGGAAATTCTCAAACTGCAAACGGCACTTCATCAATTTTCAGTTTGCACAGTGCCATCGCCGCCTGCAAGTCATCACGCTTGGCACCGGTGACGCGCACCGATTCACCTTGTATCGCGGCGCTGACTTTCATTTTTGAATCCTTGATGAGGCGTTGGATTTTTTTCGCCAACTCGGTTTCGATGCCGTTTTTGACGTTGATGATTTGTTTGATCTTGTCGCCGCCGATTTTTTCTTTCGGCTTCTCGTCGAGCAGGCGCACGTCCACCTGGCGCTTCGCCATTTTATTCAGCAGCACGTCCTTCACCTGGCTGAGTTTGAAATCATCGTCGGCGAACAGGGTCAGCTCCAGCTCTTTTTGTTCAATGCGCGCGTCGCTGCCCTTGAAATCAAAGCGGTTGGTGATTTCCTTGTTGGCCTGCTCGATAGCGTTCTTGAGCTCGACTTTGTTGGCTTCGCAAACGATGTCAAATGAGGGCATGGTGGTTTCCCGTGTTTGGTTTACGGCTTGAAAATCAACGACGCCGTTTGGCTGATTTGTTGGCCAAGATGCGCAGCCGCAGCGCATTGAGTTTGATGAAGCCATCGGCGTCGGCCTGATTGTACGCGCCGCCGTCGTCATCAAAGGTGGAAATGGTCTGGTCGAACAATGAGTCGGTTTTGGATTCGCGGCCCACACACATGACCGTGCCTTTATAGAGCTTCAGCTTGACAACACCATTGACGGTGGCCTGCGACTGGTCGATCAGCGATTGCAGCAACACGCGCTCGGGCGAAAACCAGTAGCCGTTGTAGATCATGCGGGCGTAACGCGGCATCAGATCATCTTTCAGCGCCAGCACTTCCCGATCCATGGTGATGGACTCCATCGCGCGGTGCGCCTTCAGCATGATGCTGCCGCCGGGGGTTTCGTAACAACCGCGTGATTTCATGCCGACGTAGCGGTTTTCCACCATGTCGAGGCGCCCCACACCATGTTTGCCGCCGATGCGGTTCAGCTCCGTCAATACCTTGGCCGGTGACAATTTTTTGCCGTTGATGGCGACAATGTCGCCCTTGGCGTATTCAAGCTCGATGGTCTCGGGCTTGTTGGGCGCTTTTTCCGGCGAGGCGGTGATGCGCCACATGCTTTCCTC
>JANPNU010000417.1:0-3019 GCA_031427615.1 Burkholderiales bacterium | reverse complement strand
TCTAAAAACATACCCTTTACCGGTGTCCCGCGGGATACACTGCGATAAAAGCCGCTAGCCAATTTTTGGATGCCATTGAACCCGCAACAGAAATTGAACCCCTGCCTACCGGGCTACGCTGGGGAGGGAGTTTTTTGGGCTTTTAGAAGTTCCCTGATCAGGTGCAGCCGCAGCCACCGCCACCCACCGCCTTGCCACCTGCGGCGGCTTCTTTACTGGCGTACGTGTGACTGCTGTTGGCGGCATGGGCGCGGTCAAAATCAAACTGCATGTCGGCCTTGGACAAGGTACCGCGTTGTGACGGCGCCACATTGGCGCAGCCGATCAATAACAACGGCACCAGGACCATGAATAGACGTTGCAAAAATAGGATGACTGTTTTCATAATGATTCCGCCTGGGTAGTTGGTTACGCCAAAGCATAGGGGATTAGTTTATCGCAAACGAAACTGTGCCACTGTCATCATGCCAAAATGCAGACACAAAAATAGTCCGGTAATGTTTGAGGGGGAAAGAACGGGATGCAACAGTCAAACCAGACACCTGACGGGCGAACGATGACCGCCCTTGTCAGCCGCGCACTCGTCCGCCTGCTCGGTCTGTCCAAACGCATCGATGCACTGAACGAGCGTGTCGGCCGCAGCGTTTATTGGTTGATTCTGCTGGCTGTATTGGTCAGTGCTGGCAACGCCTCGATTCGTTATCTGGTCGGCGATAGCTCCAACGCCTGGCTTGAACTGCAATGGGTGTTATTTTCGGCCGTATTCCTGATGTGTGCCGGCTACACACTCTTGCATCATCAACACGTCAAGGTCGACATTCTCTACAATCGGTTGCCGCGACGTTGGCAGTTGTGGATTGATGTGTTTGGCACCGTGTTTTTTTTAATGCCCATGGCGTTCATTGTGATGTGGCTGTCATGGCCGGTTTTTGTTGAGGCATTCCGCAGCGGCGAAGTTTCCGGCAATACCGGCGGCTTGACACTCTGGTGGACACGGTTGATGGTGCCGGTGGGCTTTTTTCTGCTGTTATTGCAAGGTGTGTCAGAGTTGATCAAACGACTGGCGATATTGCGCGGAGTATTGCCCGACCACACGTTTGATGAAGCGACCGACCAGGTGGCCAAGGTGCAGTTGCCATGACCGCGTTTCTCATTCATAACCTCGCGCCCTTGATGTTTTTTGGGCTGATCTTTTTCCTGATACTGGGGTATCCGGTCGCGTTTGCCCTTGCCGCGAACGGAATATTTTTTGCGTTGGTTGGCATTGAGCTGGGGCTATTACAACCGTCACTTTTTCAGGCATTGCCCGACCGGATCTGGGGGGTGATGTCGAACGACACCCTGCTGGCGATCCCGTTTTTTACCTTCATGGGATTGGTGATGGAACGCTCGGGCATGGCCGAGGATTTACTCGACACCATCGGCCAACTGTTTGGCAGTGTGCGCGGTGGTTTGGCATTTGCGGTGATTTTTGTTGGTGCACTGCTGGCAGCCACCACCGGTGTCGTCGCCGCATCGGTCATTTCGATGGGCCTGATTTCACTGCCGATTATGTTGCGACATGGTTATGACCGACGCTTGGCCACGGGTGTGATTGCCGCTTCCGGCACCCTCGCGCAAATTATTCCACCGAGCCTGGTGTTGATTATCCTGGCCGATCAATTAAGCCAGTCGGTCGGGGATATGTATGCCGCCGCCATCATTCCCGGCCTGGTGCTGACCGGGTTATATGTGTTGTACGTGTTGCTGGTGACCATGATCAAACCACAATGGGCACCGGCGTTACCACTATCCGCACGGCAATTAAATGGCTCGGACGCAGGCAGTGGTTTGGTGAGTCTGGCGGTGTTGTTTGTCATCGGTGCCATGTCGGCCATTATTTTTTCCCGCAGCTATCAAGCACGCGCACTGGATGAATTGATTGTGCTCGCCACCGGTCTGGGCGTGGTGATTGCCTATACGTTGGCGCTGCTGAACAAATGGTTGCGACTCGGCCTATTGTCGAAACTCGCTGAAAAAGTCACCTTTGTATTGGTGCCACCCCTGGCGTTGATATTTTTGGTGTTGGGCACCATTTTTCTGGGTGTCGCCACACCGACCGAAGGCGGCGCAATGGGCGCGACCGGCGCACTCATCATGGCGCTGACAAAAAAACGATTGGATTTTGCTCGATTAAAACAAGCCATGGACCGCACCGCCAAACTCACCACCTTTGTGGTGTTTATTTTGATCGGTGCGCGTATTTTCAGTCTGACTTTTTACGGCGTGAACGGCCACGTCTGGGTCGAGGAATTGCTCACCAATCTGCCCGGCGGTCAAACCGGCTTTTTGATTGCGGTGAATCTGCTGGTATTTTTGCTGGCATTTTTTCTCGACTTTTTTGAGTTGGCATTTATCATCGTGCCGCTGCTGGCACCGGCCGCCGACAAACTCGGCATCGATCTGGTCTGGTTTGGTGTATTGCTCGCAGTCAATATGCAAACCTCGTTTATGCATCCGCCGTTTGGCTTTGCGCTGTTTTATTTGCGCAGTGTCGCGCCGGGCAAAGCCTATGTGGATCGGGTCACACAAAAAACCCTGGCACCGGTGACCACCGGGCAGATTTATGTCGGCGCCATTCCGTTTGTGGTGATCCAGCTCATTATGGTCGGCTTGGTGATCGCCTTCCCGCAAATGGTGATGGTCTATAAAGACGCCGCACCCAAAGTTAATCCACAGGCGAAGGAAATTTTTATTCCGTCGATTGATCTGCATGACGAAGCGAACAATGATATGACACGGGCATTTGGCGGCGTGCCAAACGGCGACGGCAAAAAATCTGTTCAGGACAAATCCGGAAAATCACGCGAACAACACGATGCAGAAGCGATTGAAAAAGCGTTACGCGGAACGTAGCAGGGTGCGCGATGAATTCACATGCCCCGGATAAGCGCGAATATATTTTTTCGTGCACCAGCCCGGGCGCTAATTTGCACGCATTCTGATATGCCTTTCGTTTACATTCTCACCAACAAACCAT
>JANPNU010000416.1:0-6232 GCA_031427615.1 Burkholderiales bacterium | reverse complement strand
TGACCATGATCCCAGATCAAGCCACAACCGCCGAACACATTATTGGCCGCGCGGATCATGCGTTGTATGAAGCCAAACACCAGGGGCGAAACCGTATTGTTGTGTTCCGCGCTGTCCCGGACAAGTAAGAAAATATTTTGGCGCGTTTTTAACGGCGGGCACAAGCGGCAAACATTTCACGCGCTCTGTCCCAACTCTTTTCGAATCCCATTCGAATTTTCATCACTTCTGAATACTCCACATCAAGGTCAAACCATGACGATTTCCCTATACAGCGCGTCCGTTCCGGTATTCAAACAAATGCTCAACGCCACCGCCTCGATTCTGAATAAAGCCGAAGCCCATGCGACAGCGAAAAAAATTGACGCCAGTGTGTTGTTGCAGTCGCGCCTCTACCCGGATATGTTTCCGCTGTTGCAACAAGTGCAGATTGCCGCTGATTTTGCACGTGGTGTTTCTGCCAGATTGGCGGGCGTGGATGTGCCGGTGGTGGATGGTAGTCAGACTAGCTTTGCAGATTTGCAAATACTCATTGCCACGTCACTGGCGTTTCTGGATACGTTGGAGCCGGCGCAAATTGATGGTCAGGAAAATCGCGACATTATTCTGCGCCCGGGCACACCCAAAGAAAGAAAATTTTCCGGACAGGCGTATTTGTTGAATTACGCATTGCCACAATTTTTCTTTCATACCACCACCACCTATGCCATCTTGCGTCACAATGGATTGGAGGTCGGCAAACGCGATTACATGGGAACATACTAGCTTGGCCTGAACAATTGGTTAATTTCCATCCGGAGATTTGAGAATGATTCAAAAACACGCACGGCTATTTTTGTTTTTGATTGTTATGAGTATGGTGTCGATGGTTTTTGCCCAGGGGAGGCCTGATCCTGCCAGGCTGATCGCCGAGCAGCAATGGGTGATGAAAAAATTGTCGTTTATGGATGGCATCTGGCGGGGTACCGCGACCCATAACGGGCCATCGGGTGAAAACAGTCATTTCATCCAGGTGGAACGCATCGGTCCGATGCTCGACGGCGCAGTCAAAGTAATTGAAGGGCGTGGATATTGGTCTGACGGCACACTCATTTTTAATGCCTATGCCAGCCTGGCGTTTGACGTCGCAACCAAGACTTTTCAAATGAACTCCCATGCGCAAGGTAATGTCGGCAATTTTGTGCTGACGCCGACGGCAAACGGCTTTTTTTGGGAAATTTCCGCCGCACCCATGGTGATTCGATACACGGCTAAATTCATGGACGCCACTTGGCGGCAGTTTGGAAAACGCATCGTTGCCGGCAAAGAACCGGTTCGTTTTTTCGAAATGAATCTTAACCGCATCGCCGAAACCGACTGGCCCGCGGCGGGTGCTGTTTCCCACAAATAAAATCTTCCCAACCACCAAGGTCGATGATCACATCGACGTAATCGATTGGTTTCACGACAGACCGTAACGGAGCCGTATGCGCAAATTATCGCTACTGGATTTTGGATTTTTTATTGCCGAAACCGAGGCCAGCCCCAAACACGTGGCCGGTTTGATGATTTGCAAACGGCCGGCAAAATCGTCGGCAGCGTTCGTGAAAAATATCTATCGTGAATACCTGACATTCACCGCGGTTGAGGCACCGTTTAATTCTGTGATTAATTTTTCCATGAGCGCGATGCCGAGTTGGCAGGACGCCGCGGAAATCGATCTGTCGCAGCATATTTTTTATCACAAGCTGCCAAAAAATAAAAACAGCCGTGAAGCGTTATATGACTTTGTCGCCAAGCTGCATACGCCGTTGCTTGATCGGTCGCGGCCGTTGTGGGAAGTGCATGTGATTGACGGAGTGGTCGGCGGCAGATTTGCCCTGTATCAAAAAATTCATCACGCCTGTGCCGATGGTGTGACCTTGACGCGTTGGCTTGCCGATAGTTTGGCAAAAACACCCCGGACGATGAAACTCACGCCGTTTTGGACGCGGCAACATAGTGCGTTTTCGATCAGCCGCAAAAAACGCGATCAGGCCATGATGCAATCAACCTGGCAGGAGGTGATCGGCAATAGCCGGCGTTTTTTGGGCATCGGCCGGCTCGCCACTATGTTGGTGCTCGAGGGTCTTAAGCTGACCAAAAACGCCATCGCACTGCCGTTTGTTTCGAGTGCGGTGACACCGTTAACCGGGCAGGTCACGCCCGGCCGTCAATTTGCCACCACCGGTGTTTCCATGGCGCGGATTGATGAGGTGCGCCAACGCACACGCTCAACCGTGAATCACATTGCGCTGACCTGCCTGGACGGGGCATTGCGGCAATATTTAAAAGACCAAAATGTCACGCTGACCAAGCCGATCATCATTCAAATGCCGGTCAGTTTGCGCAAAGAGGGCGAAAAAACCGCCGGCAATAAACTCGGCATTATTTTGGTTGAGTTATCACCACCCACTGACGACCCGTATGTACGTTTGCGCAACATCGGATTTTCATTGCGCAATGTGCGCGCCATGATTGACAGGGTGGCACCGGAGGCAATCGAGTCCTACACCATCATCACTGGATTGATTGCGCAGATTGCCGAATTACTCAAGCTCAGCAATACGCTGCCGCCGATGGGAAACACGCTCGTGTCGAATGTGCCCGGCCCTAAAAAACACCTATATGTTAAAGGTGCCAGGATCGAAGAAATGCAACCTATCAGCACACTGCCGCCGAGCAATTTACTCAACATTACGTTGTTCAGTTATGCGGGCGATTTGTACTTTGGACTCATTGCGACCGAACAGTTGCCGGATCTGCATAGTCTGGGCGGATATGTGCAACAAGCGTTTTCCGAATTGGAAGAGTCGGTGCGCGATGCCCATGCACGCTGATATTTGATGTTTTGATTTGAGGTTTTCGAGCCGCAGTGGGCAGGGCCGGCTATCTTAGGGAACTTCTAAAACCCCCTGTCATTCCCGCGTCCCACAGGGATACACTTCTATAAAGGCGGGAATCCAAGTTCGGTAATGCCCTGATATCTATAGAAAAATTGGACCCCGGCTCCGGCTTTAACCATACCGGGGGGCTCACCGCCGGGGCGACAGGTACTCAGGTTATTGGAAGTTCCCATTAATCAAAGTCATTTATTGGCGGGTAGTTTCAGCCGATATTGCGTGGAAACGCTTGTCAATACACGAGTTTCAACTATTAAATTTGATGCGAGTTAACAGCAACGTTTTTACCCGCTCGCGCTCGCGCTCAAACAACTTTTTTTCTGCGCTGGCGCGGACGCGCCAATGATTTGCGCGAACGTGATCCTGATGTTGTTCCGCCACGCGCGTGATGGCATCACAAATTTCGCCAATTCTGAAGGTCGGCCGCAAGGCTTCTGCGGCCAGCAATCCTTTTTCCAATGTAAGACGTGCGCGCCCAAATTTCCCCTCGGCGATTTGCAGGCGGGCGAGCCTGAGGCTCATTGGCGGGATGGGGCTTTGGTAACGATGTTTGTGGGCAAGTTTCAGCACGATATTGGTTTCGTCACGCTCAGCGGCGGACTCGCCGCGATATTCATGGATTTTCGCGCGTATTACACCCATGCTGACTATTCGATACACATTGTTTTGTTGATGGGCGATTTTGGTTGCGTGCTCGGCGCGTTGTAAGGCGTCCTCACAGGCCCGCTCCATTTCAATGCGTTGCCCGATGGCGGCAAAGTGTTGCGCCACTTTCCCCGACAGAGTTGCATGCTGTGATGCGACCCAATTGATTAAGCCATTGCTGGTTGTTTGTTGGGCGGCAGCCATCGCCTGATCCAGTTGGCAACGCGCCTCATCAAGCCGTCCAAGATCACCAAGGTTTTCACCGTGTATGCGCCGTGTGTGCGCTTCGAGACTGACGTCACCGTGCGCGATCGCCTCGGCAATCGCGTGTTCAGAAATGGGCAGTGTTTCATTGAGCAGTCGCAGGGAAAACGTCGAGGCGGTGATCGAGCAAAGTGCATAGGCATAGGCACGTTTGTCGCCGATATTTTCCGCCATGGCCAGTGCATCCATGCCAACTGTCAACCCACCAAGCTGGTCGTATCGAAGATTGTGGCAACAGGCGGCGGCGTTGATGGCCGCCAATTCCGCAGTGCGGTTTTTGCTATCGCGGGCAAGGTTTAACGCCTCTAATGCGCGGGCATGGGCGAGATGAATGTCACCGGCAAGGGCGATTTCGACCGCCTCGTGGGCCATTTTTTCGATCCGGCAGGTCTGAGTCGCTGACGTATTTAGACCATGATTCGAGCCGTCAGGCGCATCGAGTTCGTCGGACGTGTCCGTTCGGTTGAACGGGTTTTTTCCGGATGATGCCGTCATTACTATTCCTGTTGCCACTCCTAAAAATAGGTTTATTGGAGGATAACTTATGTATCGGCAAATTGCACCAAAACATGACCGTTCTATCAGGTTCGGCGTTGGGCGTTCGGGGTTGGGAGTGTGGATGTGCTGCGCTGCCCGGCTTGCAACGTGGGGCGATTGACAGTCGTTGAGACCTTGTCCGGCTCGCCGCGATTGCCGCTGCCGGGTGTGGGTGGGTGTATGGGTGAGCGAAGGCCGGCTTGCCGGGGGCCACCGTGATCCGCACAGAGCCGACAAACCATGGACCAACGCGATGCTGTTTATTGACCGGCAGGCGATGTCATGGCCGTTGCCCGCCTGTGGTACCGGCAATGCGGGACGACACAGGTGAGCGGCCACCATGATTTGGCAAAGCGCGGCGCTGGCGCGCGCCACAGCCGTCGATGTCCAACCCAATGGGCAACGATCTGTGCCACAATTTACGTCATCGGCTGGGTAGCAGAAATACATCCCCTATCGTCATCGCCTCACCGGCGGTTTAGCCCAACAAGGTTTATCTGTCGCGGGAGGCATCAATCAATGGTTTTAATCAGTTCGCGAGCGCAACAGATAAACGCTATTCGTTAGGTTTTAAGGAAAAATGACAGCGAGAGACGAGGAATCGCAGAAAGTTATGGCGGCCGCAATGCGCTTTGTAAAGTCCGGCGATCGTTCGGAGTTGGGAACGTTCTCACTGTCCGCTCTTCAGAAAGCAGATTACCAACTGAGTGGCCGAGACGATGGTTCAGGATATCGAAACGCGATAAAGGATCGGATAGCTGAACTTCAGTCAAAAAACAAAGACTCTCAGACTGACGTTATTGAAATCAAACCGAGCTTCTATGGGGTAAGTGTTGATTTTAAAGAAGCATGGCGAAGGGTCCGTCGGTGGATATCAAACAAGAAAACCTAACTATGCGTTCGAGGCCGACGCGGTGAAGCGGCGCGCAGTTTCCTATTGTGTTCGTGCACCGCGCGGCTCAACGCGGCGTTGAGGCTGTAGCAAAACCCCCTCGGAAAAAAGTGCGGAAAATATCGATGAATTCGGCCTCTCAGAATCGCGTATACGCCACGATCTTGCGTTCGGGAATGGCGAACGTACCCACCTATTTACCCTCGGCATTGCGTCGGGGACTTTTCCTACAGCCTCGTTAGCGGGCATGCGAAGAATTGCAAATACAATTTGTGTTGTCGTTGCGACCAGTTTGGGTCTGCCCTGCGCCGGAAATGTGATTGCGGAAAAGACGGTCACTTTCCTAGGTGTTATCGCTGGCTCGCGGCAAACGCTCATCGATGTAAAGAAGCATCTTGGCGAAAGCAGTGTCTGGCATACCGGGGACGCCAGTACTTCTGAGTCAAAGGTTTGCTATCGCTTAGAAGGCGAAACCGGGGAAGTCATCGTTGTATTTGCCTCCAACTCAGAAATGTCCAGTCCAAAAGGCCAAGTTACGAGTATCCGCGTCTACGGCAAGGAAGTTCCTTTCGCGGCGAAGAAACGCTGTGCCTTACTACAAGGCTATGCGAACGAATTTCGCACACTTGATGGATTGCACCTTGGTGCCACGAGAGCCGAGATCGCGCAAGTTCTTTGGAAGCGGCCCGTATCGAAAAATAACTCAATTCGTTACGATTCCTGTAGAAAACAATACATGCAGAAGTCGGACCCGTTTTTCGAGCGATGGATTGGGAAAAACGAATGCTTCGAGAATCCTCAGCGGCCCTACGTAAACGATTGCACGACCGTTGAGTTTCAGCTAAAGAGTGATGCGGCTGTATATTTTAAGTTGAGTCGCAGTCAATCGGTATGTTGAGGCCGCAAATGCCCGCTAACATTTCAGTCAAGCCATTCGCTTCGTTCACTGTGACCGCGCAAAAGCGCGCGCAGA
>JANPNU010000415.1:0-2419 GCA_031427615.1 Burkholderiales bacterium | reverse complement strand
CAGATATTCGAACGCATCGCCAAGGCGTTCGGAATGGTCGTAGGTAAATTCATCGATGATTTTAAGAAAGCTTTTCAGCGTTTCCGGATCACGATAGGGCAGATAGGCGTTTTTGAAGATGTCGCGGAAGAGCGCGGGGATGCCGGGGTTTTCGGGCATCTTGGCAATGCCTTCACCATAAAGGCCGAGCATCTCATGGCCGCCAAGCGAGGGTGCCATCAGCTTGGCCCAGCCGTAGCGGGCGTATGCGCCGGTGAAGAATTTCCGCTTGCCGCCAAGCTCCTCGGATTCGGCATCCATGTCGTCCATGAATTTGTAGATCAGCGCAATGGTGATTTGCTCGACCTGCGATTTTGGGTCAGGCACTTTGCCGACGAGGATGTCGCGGGCGGTGTCGATGCGGCGCTTGGTGTTGGTGTCGAGCACGGCTTAACCCTTGAGTTGCTTGATTGCCGATGCAGAGGTGAGCACCTGCATCTGGCGGATGGCGATTTCGTTGAGGCGTTTGAGGCGATCTCCTTGCGCCAGCCCCATGTGGATGAATTCGGCGTTCATCCCTTCGATATTGGCCAGCACCAGCAATTGTTCGATGGTGGCGTACTCGCGCATGTTGCCTTCCAGCTTTGGGTTGGTGTCGCGCCATTGTTTGGCGGTGAGGCCAAACAGGGCGACATTAAGCAGGTCGGCTTCACTGGCGTAGGTGATGGCGGCCTGTGCCGAGGTGACTGCCGCTGGAATCAGGTGCGCCTGAATGGCATCGGTGTGGATGCGGTAATTGAGTTTGGACAGCGTGCGGTTCAGATTCCAGGCGAGCGACAGGCGGCGGCTCTCATCCTCTTTTAAACGCTGGAATTCCTTGATGAGATAGAGCTTGAATTCAACCGATATCCAGGCCGCGAACTCGAAGGCGATGTCTCTGTGGGCGTAGGTGCCGCCGTAGCGGCCAGACTTGGAGACCAGTCCGCTGGCATGGGTCGCGTCAATCCATTGACGTGGCGTCAAAACAAAGCTGTTGAGTCCCGCTCTGGTTTTAAACCCCTCGAATTCGAGGGGTTTAAAACTGGCGTTATTCAGCCGCTCCCATACGCCTAAAAACTCGATGGTATTGCGGTTTCTCATCCAATTCTGGATGACCTGATCGGATCGATCTGGTTCTTTATGTTTGGCAATGTCCGTCAGGGAAATATAGTCATCACTGGCTTGGGTGAGAACCGTGACGGCAGTTCCCTGTACATCTATAGATTTTTTGCTGGTCTTGGGCATGGCGATTCCTACGGCACAAACTGATTCAGGGACACATAGTCCTTGATGTAATTGGGGATGAGCGCACGATATTTTTCCGGCACCGCCCTGAAATCGCGTGTACCGAAACTGGCGTTGGTCGCAAGCGCGGTAAATTCGCCATTCTCAACCACGTAGCGAAGGTGGTCGCTGGTGGCATACGCCTTGAAGAAATTTTTCATGGCTGGAATGGCGGCGGCTTCATCGGGTTTGTAATCCGCGACAAACTTGCTGAACTCTTCTTCGAGCAATTCATCTTTGGATTTGAAGTATGGGATGCGCCCAAATATTTTCTCCAGAATTTCACGCAGGCCCAGGCGGCGATCCACCCGGGCGGCGCGGCGAAGCTTATCCAGTGTGTAGAACTCTTCTGGTTTGTCGAAGACTTCACGGTTCACGTAGTCAATCACGCGATCCCATTCACCCGCTTCCACTGCCGCGACGATATTGGCATCTTCCCGCACGGTGTCTTCGAATTTATCGTAGAACATGCGGTCGATTTTCATGCCCTGCTCGCCGATCCGCTCCTGCTGAATCGAGTGGATGAGATCGCTGCCTTTGTGGTCGTAGGTTGATGTTGCCTGTGCGCCCCCGGTGGTAGGGTCGCCCACAACTGGTCGTGGCGCTGCAGGCTTGGGGAGTTTCAGGACTTCGTCGTAGTTGTAGTCCTCCTCAAAATATTCGCAGTTAGCAAAGAAATCGAACAGCTTGAATGCCTGCTTGTCAGTCTGTTTGACAGTTGCCTTGCGATCTTCGTCGTGCAGCTCTTCCAAGAAATTATGTTTGCGTGTGCCACGCCCTTTGATCTGAATGAAATCTGTCGGTGAGAAAATCGGACGAAACAATCCGACGTTGAGCAGATCGGGGCAATCGTAGCCGGTGGTCATCATGCCGACGGTAACGCAGACACGCGCTTTGCTGGTTTTGTAGGTCGGCAGAAAATTTGCCGTGCCGAGCAAGTTGTTGTTGGTGAAGTTGAGCGTGAATTGCTGCGCATCCGGGATTTGCGATGTGACCTGCACGGCAAAGTCCGATTGATACTTGCCGGGATACATGCGGTCGGCCATGACGTTCAGAATCTGTGCGAGCTTGCCGGCGTGATGTTGACTTACCGCGAAGATGATCGATTTGCCAATCT
>JANPNU010000414.1:0-2386 GCA_031427615.1 Burkholderiales bacterium | reverse complement strand
AATTGAATTTTGGAGCGAGCTGCCAAAGACCAACGTTGGCAAAGTGCTGCGGCGGACAGTACGCGATACGCCCGTAGCGAAGTGAGTCAGTCAGATAGGTCCGGCCAGACATGCCAATTGAAATTGCGCATTCGTCCGTTGGCATTTGGCTGGTCATTGCTGGTCACGATAGTTTCATTGTTTGTGGCGCGCGAGCTGGTCAAAATGATCGAGTTTACCGGCTTTCGAATGTTTGCTGATGGCGCGATCTGGTGGCAGGTGCTGGTTTATTTTGCGATTGTGGTCGGCCTGTATGTTGGCGCCGTGGTGGTGATCAATTTGATTCGATAATCGCGCCCTCAGTAGCCTATTGGTCGAGAGCCGGTTTTTCAGCCGCGTCAACACGACCCGACGTCTCAAGGCGACCGCGACATTGCAGCCCCCGCCACCTCGGTGAATCTGATTCGCAAGCAGGATCGTATCGACCGATACCGAATCATGCCATCCGCATTGGCAACCAACTGAAAATCAGAAAGACTCGCAATGAAATTTTCCCAGTTTATGATGGGTATCGTGTTTGGTATCTTAAGCACTTTGACCGCTGCGCAGCAAAACCCCGGTTCCGTGCCGGCGGCCACGCCCACTGCCAAGGCGATTTTTGCCGGTGGTTGTTTTTGGTGCATGGAGCCACCTTTTGACGTACTGGAAGGCGTGATCTCAACCACCTCTGGCTATATTGGCGGCAGTCAAAAAGATCCGACGTACAAAGATGTATCAGCGGGCATCAGCGGACACACCGAGGCCGTTGAAGTCGTCTATAACCCCAAGAAAGTCAGTTATGAACGGCTGTTGACGGTGTTTTGGCGCAATATTGATCCAACTGTAAAGGATCAACAATTTTGCGATGTGGGAAGCCAATACCGGTCGGGAATATTTTTCCTCGATAACGCGCAGAAAATTGCTGCCGAGCAATCAAAAGTGGCGCTGGAAAAAAACCAGCCTTTCAAAGGCAAGATCGTCACCGAGATTACGCCCGCAACAACGTTTTATCCGGCCGAGGATTACCATCAGGACTACTACCAAAAAAATCCCATTCGTTATAAGTATTACCGCAGTGGATGCGGCCGTGATCAGCGATTAAAACAGCTGTGGGGCGCAACCAAGTAGGGACACACAAGTTGCTGTCTATTCTGACGTGCCGGACAAACACAAGCATTGGCAACCTATTTGACTATATATTGGCTGGTATCGCCCGTCAATAGTCGAGTTTAACCATTCGTTCTTCGGTTTGGTGTGGATGCCAACGACGCAAAACCGTTCGCGGTTATTTCATCAGAAATTTAATCAGCGCCTCGAAGCGTCTGCCATACGGCGGCTTAAAAAGAAACAAACCGTTAAAGCGGGATTGATGAAAAATCGGCTTTAACCTGGAAAAGGTATCAAAGCCGAATTTGCCGTGGTATGAACCCATGCCGGACTGCCCAACGCCGCCAAATGGCAAATCTTCCTGCGAAATGTGCATGATAGTTTCGTTGATGGAGACACCGCCTGAAATAGTTTGATCAAGTACCTGATCGATATCGCGTTGGGTGTGCCCAAAGTAGTACAACGCCAACGGTCGGGGGCGCGCATTCACATAATCAATGGCATCGTTGAGTGTGTCATAACCAATCAACGGCAGAATCGGTCCAAAAATTTCGTTTTGCATGAGACCCAATTCGTCCTTTGTGTTGATCACAATCGTCGGTACAATTTTTTGGGTGTTTTGGATTGATGGTTCGGCCAATGGCATTACCACCGCACCTTTGATGATGGCTTCGTCCAGATAACCATTCAGACGCGCGGCCTGGCGTGGATTAACTATGGCGGTGTAATCTGCATTGTCGGCAAGGGCTGGGTATTGTCGCGTGACAGTTGCCTTGGCGGCGGCGATAAACGCACTTTCACTGCCGCGTGGCAACAACACATAATCGGGCGCAATACATGTTTGGCCGGCGTTTAAACATTTGCCAAACATAATTTTTTCGGCGGCATCCTTGATACTGGCATCGGTGCCCACAATGGCCGGCGACTTGCCGCCCAGCTCGAGTGTGACCGGTGTGAGATTTTTTGCCGCTGCCTGCATGACTATTTTGCCGATGGTGGTTGAACCGGTGAATAACAAATGGTCAAATGGCAGCGCCGAAAAAGCGGCGGCCACAGCCGCCTCACCATTCACAACAATGACCTCATCACGATTGAAATAGCGGTGGACGAGTTCGGCAAATAGCGCGCCTGTTTGGGGTGTCGTCTCACTCATTTTGACCATCACCCGATTGCCCGCTGCGATGGCGGCCACCATCGGCCCGATTGCCAGTAGCACAGGGTAATTCCACGGCACAATAATGCCGACCACACCCAAAGGTTG
>JANPNU010000413.1:0-1921 GCA_031427615.1 Burkholderiales bacterium | reverse complement strand
GTTGGCTGCTGCTTGCAACAGCCGCACTGCTTGCCGTTGTCGTGCTCGTTGTCGTGCTCTATCAGGCATGGATCTTTGGTCATATCTGGTGGTGGAAGTCGCATAACCCCGCAAGCACTGCCTTTATGGAATCGCGTCTCGATGGTCTGCGCGGGAAAAATCCCAAGGCTGTGCTAAAACATCAGTGGGTCGAGTACGAAAAAATCTCCGTCCATCTCAAGCGTGCGTTAATCGTTGCGGAAGACGACACCTTCGTCGATCATGAGGGATTCAACTGGGAGGCAATGCAAAAAGCCCTGGAAAAAAACCAGAAAAAAGGCAAGGTCGTGGCCGGTGGCTCGACCATATCCCAGCAGTTGGCCAAGAACTTATTTTTGTCTGGTTCGCGCTCGGTGTTGCGCAAGGGCGAAGAGGCGGTCATCACTGTGATGCTGGAAGCGCTTTTGGATAAGCAGCGCATCTTCGAAATTTATCTCAACGTGATCGAATGGGGTGACGGCGTGTTTGGCGCAGAAGCGGCGGCGCGCCATTACTACGGCATCCCAGCCGCGCGGCTTTCTGCTGAACAAGCTGCCAAGCTCGCCGCCATGGTGCCGCGCCCGCGCTTTTATGATCGCAACCGCAACGCGCCGTGGCTGCTGAAGAAAACCGCCATCATTCTGTCGCGTATGCAGGCAGTGGAAGTACCGAGATTGACGCTGTGTCGCGCCTCGTAAATAGCGACACAAAGGAAATCGCCTACAATGGCGCATCGTCGCAGCCACGCAAGGTTACCTAGGTGACCCAGAACTCATCTCAAGCACCTGACCACCATTCCCGATCCGAACAGTTCCTCAAGGGATCCCACACCCATTTGAAGGTGCAGGATCAGCTTGAGGAGGTCGTCGGGATTCTGCATAAGCAGAAACTGGTTGAAGGGCTGGTGCATCGCCAAGCCGAGAAAGATGTACGCAAGCCCGACCTGGTCGAGAGCCTGGTGCACAAGCAGAATCTTGCCGAGCTACAGCGCAAACTCGACAAGCTTCATGCGGCGGACGTGGCTTATATTCTTGAAGGCTTGCCGCTCGAAGATCGTTTGCTGGTGTGGGATCTGGTCAAAGTCGAACGCGACGGCGAAATCCTGCTGGAAGTTTCCGACGCGGTGCGCGAGACCCTCATCGCCAGTATGGATCAGGAAGAACTGGTCGCGGCTACCGAAAATCTTGATACCGACGAAATTGCCGACCTGGCGCCGGACCTTCCCAAAGGGGTAGTGCAAGACATTCTTGAAGCGCAGGATGTCGAGGAGCGTGCCGAGCTACAGGCAGCACTATCTTATGAGGAAGGCACGGTAGGCGCGCTGATGGACTTCGAGGAGGTCAACATCCGCGAAGATGTCACACTCGAAGCGGCGTTGCGCTACTTGCGTCGCTACGATGAGCTGCCCGGCCAGATGGATGCCTTGTTCGTGGTGGATCGCGAACACAGGCTACAGGGCGTCTTGCCGCTCAAAGCGCTATTGGTGAACGATCCGGACATCGAGGTTTCCGCCTTGATGCTCAGGGACGTGGTTTCCTTTACGCCGGGAGACGATGCCGATTCGGCGGCCCAGGCGTTCGAACGCTATGACCTGGTGTGCGCGCCGGTGATTGATGCTAATCGAAGAATCGTCGGCCGCGATACGGTAGACGCCGTCATGGATCATATCCGTGAGGTGCAAGAGGCCAAAGAGCTTTCCAAGGTCGGCCTGCGTGAGGAGGAGGATATTTTCTCCAGCGTATGGAAAAGCGCCCGGAACCGCTGGCCGTGGCTCGCCATTAATCTTGTCACCGCCTTCATCGCCTCACGCGTGATTGGCACTTTCGAGGGCAGCATCGCCAAACTTGCCGCGCTGGCGGCGCTTATGCCTATCGTCGCCGGCGTTGGCGGCAACAGCGGCAAT
>JANPNU010000412.1:0-1511 GCA_031427615.1 Burkholderiales bacterium | reverse complement strand
CCGGAATCCAGTCCTTTTGTATTTTCAATAACTTGTCCACTTCTGGATCCCGTCTCTGCGCCGGGATGACAGGGGTTTTTAGAAATTCCCAATCAATTATTCGGCAGCGCGGTCACGCCCGCTGCGAGCATGGCCGCAATTTCGTCCGCCGAATAACCGACTTCCGCTAATATTTCGGCGCTGTGTTCACCGAGGCGCGCTGGCAAAATCCGAATTGTCGGCGGCGTGGCACTCCATTCGCCAATCGGCGCGGTGGCGCGAATGCGGCCTTCCGTTGGATGATCAAATTCCGGAAAAAAACCAATGGCTCGCATGTGTTCGTCTTCGAGCAACGAGTCGATCGAATGCATGGTCGCAAACGGAATATCGGCCTGGTCCAACAAAGCCTGCCAAACCGCGGTTGATTTCGTTGCCATGGTGGTGGCAACAAATTCGTACACTTCCGCAATATTGGCGGCGCGTTCGGTATGTTCACTGAATTTCGGATTGGTCTTGAGATCGGCGCGGCCAATCGCGTCAAAAAATGTCATCCAGTGTTTGTTGTTATAAATCAGCACACATAAAAAACCATCCGAGGTCGCGTAGGGCCGGCGATGGGGTGCGATCAGACGCGCATAAGCGGTATCACCCAATGGCGGATCAAATGTTTTGCCGCCCATATGGTCCCCAAGCACAAATTGCGACATGGCTTCAAACATGGTGATTTCTATCGCCTGACCCTCGCCAGTTCGCTCACGGTGAAACAACGCCGCCAACACCGCGTTCACCGTGTGCAGCCCGACACTGCGATCACCAATCGTCACCGGTGAATAACGCGGCACATCACCCGTTTGGCGTTGACTGAGCGACGCCACGCCAGTAATACCCTGAATCAAATCATCGTAGGCGGGACGGCCGGCATACGGTCCCTTTTCGGCATAACCAAAGGCACCGACATAAATAATTTTTTCATTTAATTTCTTAACGGCCTCGTAGCTGAGCCCAAGCCGCGCCATCGACTGCGGCCGCACGTTGTACACAAGAACGTCCGCTTCGGCGGCGAGTTTCAGGCAGGCTTCCAGTCCCTGCGGATGTTTTAAGTCCAATACCAGCGAACGCTTATTGCGATTTAAATGCAAATGAATATGTCCCATGCCGGGATTTTTCATCGGCCCGACCATTCGCATATTGTCGCCGGCATGTGACTCGACCTTGACAACGTCCGCGCCCATATCGCCAAGAATTTGGGTGCAATACGGCCCCATGATGACCGTGGTCAGATCGAGGACTTTTATTCCATAGAGGGCGCCAGCCATGGTTCTCCACTTCGTAATCAATAAATTATTTGCGACTTTACAGCAGGCGGGATGGCAACGGCGTGTCGTGACAAGCGGTGTTTTTTTGCGGTGACACAACGATCACCATCTATAATCTCACCGGTTGTTCCGACTTAACCATTTCGAATATACCAATAATGAGCGTGCGCCTCGTTGCCTGTCTCCCCCCACTCCTGCTTTGTCTGTGGTCCAACC
>JANPNU010000411.1:0-2913 GCA_031427615.1 Burkholderiales bacterium | reverse complement strand
CATGATGTACGGATAACTCTTGTCATCCCGAAACAACACGTTGTACCGCGGGCTCAGCGACTTGATCAGATTGTTTTCCAGAATCAGCGCTTCGGATTCGCTGGCGGTGATCGTGGTATCAATGCCGATAATTTGCGCGACCATCATGCTGGTGCGGGGACTGGCGTGCTCTTTTACAAAATACGACGAAACCCGTTTTTTAAGGTCGCGCGCCTTGCCCACATATATGACCGCGCCCTGCGCATTTTTCATGCGGTAAACACCCGGCAAATTTGGCAGCGCAAGCAGGATTGGCCTGGCGTCAAATACCACCGGCGGGGTAACGGTTGGCGTGGGGTCGGTCATCCGTGAAGGTGCTGCTTGATCAAGGCAAAAACATCATGAAACGTGGCCTCGGTCAGACGGCGGGTATTGGTGTTGTATCGAGAGCAATGGTAACTATTAAACAGCGTGCGCCCGCCCGGTAAGGGGTGAATCGCGCCATGGCCAAATTTGGCGGCAGTCTTTTTTAAACCAACACTCATCAACACGGCATCATGGGCAATCCCTCCCAATGTCAGTATTGCAGTGTCGGCAGGCAGCGTGGCCAGTTCCATTGCCAGATACTTGTTGCAGGTGCGAATTTCGTCCGGTGTTGGCTTGTTTTGTGGCGGCAGGCATTTAACCGCATTCGAAATTTGACAGTTGATGAGTTGCAGATTCGTGTCAAGTTCACCGCTGGCGATGACGGTGTTGGGCTGGGTCGCATAACCAAATTTATGCAGGGTGCGATAAAGCAATTCACCGGCATAGTCGCCGGTAAAGGGCCGTCCGGTGCGGTTGGCACCATGCATGCCGGGTGCCAGACCAACAACGAATAGTTCAGGATTACTCACACCAAATGCCGGCACTGGTTTACAAAAATAGCGCGGATATTCAAGACGTGTTTCATCCAGAAACGTCGCCAGCCGCGGGCAATCGCGGCAATCAGACTTGAATTTTTTCGTGGCTTTCATGGTATTTGATACGTCGTTTTATTACAGATGATGCGTTCGATTATGACCAATAAAAAAGCACGGGAACCCGTGCCTTTTTTTGCTATGTGATCGCGCAAAACTAGACGCGACGGCGGTATTCGTTGGTGCGGGTGTCGATTTCAATCTTGTCGCCTGACTCACAAAACAGCGGCACCAAAATTTCATGGTTGGTTGGCTTGATACGTGCCGGCTTCATGACTTTGCCGGAGGTGTCGCCACGGACGGCAGGATCGGTATCAATTTCGCGCACAACTGAATTCGGTAATTCGACCGAAATGGCGCGGCCATCGTAGAACACCACTTCCGCAACCAAGCCGTCATCGAGGTAAACCAGAGCGTCACCCATGTTCTCGGCTTCCACTTCAAACTGGTTGTATTCGGCGTCCATAAATACATACATTGGGTCGGAAAAATAGGAGTAGGTGCATTCCTTCTTTTCGAGTTGGACAACTTCAAATTTATCGTCAGCTTTGTAGACAGATTCGGTTCCGGAGTTGGAAAGAAGATTCTTCAACTTCATTTTGACCACAGCCGAGCTGCGACCGGACTTGTTGTATTCGGCCTTTAATACGACCATCGGATCCTTGCCAATCATAACGACGTTACCGGCGCGAAGTTCTTGTGCGATTTTTATTTGGAAATTACCTTGGGACTAATTTGATGAGGAATAGAGGAGAAAAATGGCGAATGCTGGCTTGCCAAAAAAGCCGATTGGCCCCGCAAAAACATCAGGCGCGGCAAAGCTTTAAATTTTAAGGAATTTTTGATAAAAAGTCATCAATTTCGTTGCTAAATCTGCTTGGGACAGCAGTTGTTTTTGCATGATGACCGCATGTTTTTCGAATTCTGGCAGATGTCTTATAAAACCCTGCCAAGCATCCGCAATTCCAGCGCCCGCTCCATCATTCGCCGCCAACCACAGCGCCCGCAAGACCACTTCCGCCTGGGGCGCCAATCTGTGGCAATAAAAATTCAAAAAGGCGTTCAACTTGGCCAGATGCGTGCCTTCGCTCTGTGGGTATATCTGCCAGATCAATGGTTTGGCCGCATAAAGCGCACGCACCAGCGAATCCTCGCCACGCACAAACAACACATCATGCGCAGCAAGAACATCATCAAACGCCGACTGTGACACAAAAGCCATGGTGATACACTTTTCAAGCTGATGGCGCTGGGCGATTTCGGCCAAAGCACCGGCTGGAATGGTGATACATGCCACCGATCCGGTTGCGGTCAAGGTCGTCAGCAACGGCAGCGCCCGCGGTGAGTCATACCCAAACAAAAAAATCCGCTTTGGCGGGGACAGCTGATTGTTGTGTGGGTTGTATTCAGCCGGCCTGATGCCAGCCTCACGAATCAGCCCACCGGTACTATCCGCAAAGCCGGGAAAGAAAAAATATTTGGTCAGCGGAAGGCCCGGATGGGGCGAAGGCATCAAATGATGATCGGTCACCCACGGTTCGGCGCTTAAATAATCGAGGTTGATCCACAGCGGTTTGGCCGATTGCCGCGCCATTTTGCCAACGTACGATTCCGGCAAAGCACATTGAAACGCCTCGATGACGATGTCAGCCGGTTTACCAAAATCGCCCTGTCCGTTTATCCCCGCGTTATCCCAATGAAGAACCGCGACGCCATCCACGCGTTGCGGTTCGTTATCGGATGACTGGCCAATTAACGCCTGGGGTGCGATTTTTTGAAAACTGGCCAGATCATCAACAATCAACCGTACCGTGACCGAATGTTCGTTCGTGAGTTGTCGCGCCAGCCGCCAAGTCACGCCGATATCGCCGAAATTATCAACAACGCGGCAAAAAATATCACAGCGCAATGGCGTGCCCAATGCCTGTTGCTTTTTTTATTTTCGCACTTCCCAAATCATCATTCCCTAGCAGCC
>JANPNU010000410.1:0-3016 GCA_031427615.1 Burkholderiales bacterium | reverse complement strand
GATTCCTCACATAAAACCGTTCGGAATGACGGTGTTTAATTTTTACAATCTCCCCTGTACAAGAGCACTTCCAAGCAAAAAATGCTTAAAAACACCCGCCAATAAAGGAGTTTCCCCATGAATCTCATGCAGGTATTTTTGGAGGCCTTCCGCGCCATGGGCATGAACCGGCTGCGTGCCGGGCTGACCATGCTCGGCATCATCATCGGTGTGGGTGCGGTGGTGTTGATGCTGGCCATCGGCGAATCGGTGAGTGGTGACATCAACAAACGCATTTCGGCGATGGGCTCGAATGTGATGGTGATTTTTCCCGGCTCCTCCACCGCCAATGGTGTGCGCGCCGGGCGCGGCATGGTGCAAACATTAACCCTGGCCGATGCCCAGGCGATTGCCCAACTGCCCACATTCAACGCCGTCGCCCCTATCGTGCAACAGCCATTTCAGGTCGCCAGCGGTACCACCAACTGGAACGCCAACGTCATGGGTGTGACGCCGGATTTTTTCGCCGTCAAGGACTGGGAAGCCGATAAAGGTTCGTTGTTTGGTGACATCGAAATCCGCTCCGCTTCACGCGTGGCTGTCATCGGCGGCACGGTGGCAAGTAATTTGTACGGTGAATCCAATCCCATCGGCCAGACCATTCGTATCCGCAATCGGCCATTTGAAGTGATCGGGGTACTCGCCAGCAAAGGTAGTGATTTGGGTGGTGGCGATCAGGACGACGCGGTGTTTGTGCCATTCTCCACCGCCCGCCAGCAACTCATCCGCTGGGGACAGCCGGGCAGCATTCACTACGCCTTAGCCCAGGCCGCCAGCGCTGCACAGGTACAAGATGCGGTTTATGATGCCTCGCAGTTGCTGCGTATTCGCCACCGTATCCGCGAAGACCAGGATGACGACTTCACCATCCGTGATCTGGCCTCGATTGCCGAAGCCGCACAGGGCATCGCCACGGCATTGACCCTGCTGCTTGGCGCGATTGGCTCCATCTCGCTGCTGGTCGGTGGCATTGGCATCATGAATATCATGCTGGTATCGGTCACCGAACGCACCCGCGAAATCGGCATACGTATGGCACTCGGTGCCAAACGACGTGATGTGTTGCTGCAATTTTTGACCGAAGCGATTGTGATCTGTGTGTGCGGCGGCGCGATTGGTGTGGCACTCGCCTATGCCGGCTCGGTTGCCATCACCAATTTTTCGCCAATGGAAGTCGGCATTTCGATGACTGGCATTATCATTGCCTTCAGCTTCTCGGCGGTGATCGGGATTTTCTTCGGCTTTTATCCCGCCAAGCGGGCATCGAGTTTGAAGCCGGTGGAGGCGTTGCGGTACGAGTAGTCTAAATTGGCTAATTTTGTTAACTACAAGAACTCGGTGCAATTGCAATTGGCAAATTTGTGCTGCAAGTCCAAGACACACCGTTTGTATAAAGCAGGGTGACAGTGCGTCCTGCAATTTTTCCATTTACCCCGTCGGCCTTGAACGTGGCTACTAATGTGCATGTTGGTGGCGTTGTCGCCCCAGGAGTCGCTGATATTGATGCAACGTATTTGCCACTACTGGTTGCGCCAGACGGTATTTCGCAAAGCATAGATTGAGACATTGCTTCTACAACCGGTGTTTTGACTCCCGACAAGAGAATCATTGCTTCCGATGCCTGTGCCTTAGCTGTGTAATCTTGATAGGCTGGCACGGCTACTGCAGCCAGAATGCCGATAATCGCCACGACTATCATTAACTCGATTAGCGTGAAGCCTCTTTGTAAATCGATATTGAAAGTATTCATCGCAATAACTCGCTTAAAACCAAGCGAGCGGTTTCACCGCTCGCTTGGTTAGGCAACATACAAGACCGGATCGCATTGTTACTGCAAATACTTCGATAAAACTCCGGTAATTTTTGATTACGATATTAGCTACATGTCTTCGGCTTAACTGATCCGTCAAGATTACTTGCACAACTCCAAGCGCCGGTGTCAGCAACATAGGAAAATGTAACTGTCTTGCTAACAAGTTTGGCGTTCACATCAACTGCTTTGAATGTAGCAACAATGTCGCAACCAGTTGCGTTATTGGTGCCAACAACTGTCGCAATATATCTGCCAGCTGTCACAGACCCAGCAGGTGCAGCGCAATTTGGGGCACTAATCCCGGTATTGCCAACTGCTTCAGCGATTGGCGTCTTCAAGCCACCAAGCAGGGTAATCGCCTCAGACGCCTGCGCCTTCGCCGTGTAATCCTGATACGCCGGGATCGCCACTGCTGCCAAAATACCGATAATTGCAACCACGATCATCAGTTCGATCAGGGTAAAACCTTTTTGGACATTCTTCATCATGTTGTTTCTCCGTTAACGGGTTAATAAAAGCTGGGTAATTTCAAAAACACATCGCGATGTGTTCACTGCAATAGGTGCAAGTGGTATGCCAAGTTATCGGCTCAATCATATTTTTCGTGCCGACCAAGCAGAGCGGCGGCACGGTTTGTAATTTATTTGTCCAATAAAACAATAAGTTACATCGCTATTATCAGGCGCAGCCGAAAGCAGCCGCAACTAGAAAAAAAACAGAAACAATACCCCACGCCCATCATTGGGATTTTCCAGCGGCACAAAGGTGCGCTGCATCACATTTTATTTTGGATAATCACAACCACTTTTGCCGTATTTGGTTGCGGGTTGACGTTTTGCGTCACATCACAGCCATACATTTGGCCGCGCGCCCTGATTACGTTGCGTAGCCGGGAATCTTGGACTCATCCACTTCAGCCTCCACAACAGGAGTTTTTACTCCGGATAATAAAATCATTGCTTCTGATGCCTGCGCCTTTGCTGTGTAATCTTGATAGGCTGGCACTCGTACACGCCGATGCGGGCGTAGAAGGCGCGCTTGATCGTGCGGTCGCGCTTGGCGGTGCTCTTCGAGAGGACCTCGACGACCAGGAAGAGTTCGCGCGCCGGATGCTCCCCCTGCCCAGCCTTCTGAAGATCACGGAACACGAACACGTCGGGTTGG
>JANPNU010000409.1:0-2533 GCA_031427615.1 Burkholderiales bacterium | reverse complement strand
TATTGCTGGACACCGAGGGGTATGTGGCGGAAGGAGCGGGTGAAAACTTATTCATCGTCCGTGACGGCAAAATTTTTACGCCTGAATTAACCTCTGCGCTTGATGGCATTACCTGGCGGTCGATTCAAATTCTATGCGCCGAACACGGCATACCAGTCGAAGCGCGCAAAATTACCCGCGACGATGTTTATATAGCCGACGAAGCATTTTTCACCGGCACGGCCGCAGAAGTCACCCCGATTCGTGAGTTGGATGGTCGTATCATCGGTAACGGTACACGTGGCCCAATCACCGAAAAATTACAATCGGCATTTTTTGACATCGTCTACGGCCGCAATCCAACCTACCATTCCTGGTTGACCCCGGTAAAGTGACCGCCGCAAAAATGAAAACACCATCAAAAAAAGACCAGCCTGCCAGCGTCACCGTGACGGCAAAAGAACTGCCATTGCATTGCCCGATGCCATCCGCAACGCTTTGGGACAGCCATCCACGTGTGTTTATCGATATCGCCACGACAGGCGAGGCCAAATGTCCGTATTGTGGAACCACGTACAAGCTAAACGGTCCGGTCGGCGCGGCTCATTAGCGGAGTTGCTTTGCCACGCATTCTGATCATCGCCCCAGCATGGATTGGTGACGCCGTCCTTTCACAACCCATGTTGAACCTGATAAAGCATCGTTCACCCGATACGACCATCGATGTCATCGCCCCGGCGTGGGTCATGCCCGTTTACCAACGCATGATGGAAGTCAGTCGCGTGATTAAAAATCCATTCGACCATGGCGACTTAAAACTAACGGCGCGGCGCGCCTTTGGCAAAAAACTGGCGGATGATGGTTATACACACGCCTATGTACTGCCGAACTCATTTAAGAGCGCGTTGATCCCGTGGTTTGCGAATATTAAAACCATTACCGCATACCGTGGCGAAAGCCGCGGTTGGCTGCTGACCGATTGCCGCCCTTTGGATAAACAGCGCCTGCCAACCATGGCCGAGCGATTTGCGTGGCTGGCAGCTCCGGCGACACAAGCGCCCCCAATAGCCAAACTGCCGGAACCGAAACTGCCCGTAGATAAAGCGATTCGGGACAAAACCATTGCAAAATTCAAGCTGGATGCGGCCACTTCAATTTTAGCCCTTTGTCCGGGGGCCGAATATGGACCTGCGAAACGATGGCCCGCGACCCATTTTGCAAAACTCGCCAAAACGTATTTGGAAAAGGGCAAACAAGTCTGGTTGTTTGGCGGCAAAGGGGATTTATCGATTACCACCGAAATCAACCGGCTTACCCTGTATCAATGTGTCAATCTGGCTGGACTAACAACGCTTGACGAAGCCATCGACCTCATCAGCCTGGCTGATCATGTCGTCACCAATGATTCAGGCTTGATGCATATTGCCTGCGCTGTCGGCGCACCGGTCACCGCCCTTTACGGCTCGTCGTCACCCGCCTTTACGCCCCCGCTGTCAAAAAAAGCGCGTATCTTGTCCATTAAGATTGCATGCAGCCCCTGTTTTCAACGCCAATGTCCACTTGGTCATTTTCGTTGTATGAATGACTTGAGCGTGGGTATGGTTGCAAACGCGATGAACACACCGCCGGCTGCGGCCACCAATATTGAGTCAACACCACAACCTGTCACGTAAGGAAACGTCGCAATGAGAAAACGCTCTCTAAATATTTTTGCACTAATGACGCTGTCGATTGCCAGCATTTATTTTCTGGCCGGCCCGACTGCCGCAGCGAGTCCAGTAAAAGCCACACCACAAAAATCCACCATCAAAGTGTTGGATCTGGATTACGTCGGCGATCTGGAAGCGTGGCGCGAACGCGTCGGACTCAGTCTGAAACGCGACAACGGTTGGCTGACCCTGGCAGGCCGCTTTGTGATGAAGGACGGTGTGAATACCTTTGGCACCGGCGCGGATAACAATATTGTTTTCCCCGCAGAATTGAAGGGAGTGGGTCCCGCACGACTGGGAAATATTGTCGTCAGCAGCAAAAATAAATCTGTCACATTGCAATTGTCTGAAGGCACAACCTGGAATGCGGGCAATGCGGCATTCACCGGGTCACGCGTGCTGGGCACCTCGACCGACAAACGTGACTGGGTATCAATGGAAAACATTGCAATGCATGTGATCGAGCGGGACGGCAAATATATTCTGCGTTTGGCCGATAACAAATCGAGCGTGCGCGCGAATTTCCAGGGACGCATCTGGTATCCGCCCAGCGCAGAATTCCTGGTCGAAGCAAAATATTTCACCTACCCACCAGGCCGCACCATTTCCATTGTGAATGTGCTCGACGAAGTATCGGAAGAAGCATCTCCCGGCTATGTGGAATTCACCATTCGCGGCACCAAACACCAGCTTGACGCCGTCGGGGATGGCGATGGATTATTTTTTGTCATTCGTGACGGTACCTCGGGCGACACCACCTACCGTCCATCGCGATTTTTGTCGATTGAGAAAAAGCCGGAGCCAGCAAAAACATTCTTGCTGGACTTCAACCGCGCCTACAACCC
>JANPNU010000408.1:0-5868 GCA_031427615.1 Burkholderiales bacterium | reverse complement strand
CCGGTAAAGGGCAGGTTTTTAGACGTTCCTCGTTGGCCAAATTCATTGCCAATCGTAGTTTTACAGCCAATATTGGCTGGTGACGCGCCCATTTGCTTGTGTTTGTAAAACGATCAGGCGCGGGCAAGTGCCGGGTTCTTCTTGAAATAGGTGCGTATTCCATCGGCCATGGCATCAGCCATTTTTGCCTGATACACCGGGTCGCGCAGTTTGCGCTCTTCTTCAGGATTGGAAATGAATGCAGTTTCAATCAGGATTGACGGAATGTCAGGTGCCTTTAACACGGCAAAACCGGCCTGCTCCACATGCGGTTTATGCAATCGATTCACCTCCCCCAATTCGGACAACATATAACGCCCCACCCTCAGGGAGTCATTAATTTGTGCCGTCTGTGACAGGTCGAGCAAAATGCGCGCAAGCCCTGAATCCCGAGTATTCAGATTGATGCCACCGATTAAATCAGCATCATTTTCCTTGTTGGCAAGCCATTTGGCCGCCGTTGACGTGGCGCCGCGTTCAGATAGGGCGAAGACAGACGAACCATTGGCCTGTGGCTGTACAAATGCATCGGCATGCACACTGATAAATAGGTCCGCTTTCAGCGTGCGGGCACGTTGCACCCGATGATTCAGTGGCACAAAAAAGTCGCCGTCACGGGTGAGTGCAATTCGGAATCGGCTGTCGTCTTCAAACCGATTGCGCAATTGTCGCGATATGGACAGAACAATATCCTTCTCGCGGGTGCCACGACGACCAATCGCACCGGGGTCTTCGCCGCCGTGTCCGGGGTCAACCACCACCACAAACGGTCGCGATGGTTTTTTGCCGGCATGGATGGCAGGGGCTTCCGGCTTTTTTGGCGGTTTGTCACTGGTCGAAACGGAGGAAGGTGTGCCCGTCGCCGCCGGAGTTTTTTCCGACGGCGCGGGCACGGATTCACCTGGTTTAGGGGAGCCACCCTTTGATACCACGTTGGTGGCATCGGCGGTCGATGGTAAATTCGGGGGTGTTGCTGGCTTGGTTGGCAGGCCCTGAACAAAGGGGGCAATATCGTCGTTCAGCAGCGCCAGCATGGCGTCGACCGGTTTGGCTGGATAAATATCAAGCATGAGCCGGTGGCCGATGCCACTGACGGGTGGAACCGCAAAAACTTGCGGCAATACTTCCGTTTTTAAATCAAGCACAACCCGCACGACATTGGGTCGGTTGATGCCGACTCGCACCAAGGCGATATATGGGTCGTCACGGCCAATCAGGGCCGCGAGGTTTTTTAAGGCGTCGCCAAACTCGACGTTTTCAAGATCAAGTACCAGCCGCTCGGGATCCTTAAGAAAAAAATATTGGTACTTAAATGCATTAGAGGAGGATTCAAATGTGACGCGCGTATATTCCGCGGCCGGCCACACTCTCGCCGCTTTTAATTTGGTCGACGACGCCACATTGGCCGCTAACAAATCTGCCGAAAATAAGGCGGACGATAAAAATGGTAACGATGCCGCCACCGAGGCGGCACCCACCATTGCCCGGCGTGTAATCGACACCGCGTCGATCGAATTATTTAGGGTGGGGACGCGGGTAACTTGCTGAGTTGATCGCAGATCGTCGTTCCCGCTGGGGTGTTGGCGGTCAAGGTCAATTGGCGTTGATCGGTTGGCGTCGCCATCAAAAATATTTCCAGATCCGCGATCGGTAGAGACACACCCGCCCCCCGCGCCTTCTCCGGCCACTCGATGAGGCAAACTGCCTCGGCATTCATCAAATCGCGAAAACCAGCTTCGTGCCATTCGTCTGGATCGGTTAACCGATAAAAATCAAAGTGATACAAGTTTAATCTAGAAACCGCATAAAGTTCAACCAATGTGTAAGTCGGACTTTTGACCCGCCCCGTGAAACCCAATCCCCGCAAGATCCCTCGAACCATGGTGGTTTTTCCCGCCCCCAGATCACCGTGCAGGAAAACAACCAACCCGGCAGCATTCGGACCCGTCTGCCGCGCGCGTAAAATCGGCGCAATATTCCCACCAAACAGGAGAGTGGCGGCTTCATCCAACAAGGTGACGGTTATTTTTTCCGGCGACATCTTCGGCATCCGCTAGACTTCTTTTATGGTTTCAAATTCAAATAATATTGCATGTCAGCTGGATTTGGCCCAGCTCAGCGCCGATATCAAAACATGGGGCGTAGCGCTGGGTTTCCACGAAATCGGCATAACGGATACCGACTTAACCTTGGAAGCGGCCAGACTGACCAATTGGCTAAATCGTGGCTATCACGGTGAGATGGATTATATGGCCCGTCACGACGGCAGCAACGGTGCCAACCGATCAGACCCCACCAGCCTCCAAGCGGACACCATTCGTGTCATCACCGCCCGCCTGAACTATGAGGCGCCGGATGCACGCGACAGCTGGCAGGTAATGGCGGATCACGAGTCGGCGTTTATTTCACGCTACGCGCTGGGACGGGACTATCACAAGGTGCTGCGCAGCAAACTACAAATGCTGGCGACCAAAATTGCATCGGTGGTTGATGACTTTCAATATCGCGTTTTCACCGACTCCGCACCGGTAATGGAAGTCGCGCTCGCCACCAAGTCCGGCATCGGCTGGCGAGGCAAACACAGCCTATTGCTGAATAGAGATGCCGGGTCGATGTTTTTCCTCGGCGAAATCTACGTCAACCTGCCACTAAGCGTTGATGCTGCCACCAGCCAACATTGTGGAACCTGCCAGAAATGCATCGATATCTGCCCGACGCAGGCGATTGTTGCCCCCTACCAGGTCGATGCACGTCGCTGCATTTCCTATCTCACGATCGAAAACAAGGCGGCGATTCCAGTTGAGTTTCGTGAGGCCATCGGCAATCGGATTTACGGCTGCGACGATTGCCAACTGGTTTGTCCGTGGAATAAATATGCCGTCAAAACGGTCGAAAAGGACTTCGCGATCCGCCATCATCTTGACGATATTTCGTTGCTAGACCTGTGGGCGTGGCAGGAGGATGAATGGTTGCGTCGCATGGAAGGCACGGCCATTCGGCGCATTGGCTACGAACGCTGGCGGCGCAATTTGGCCGTTGCCATGGGCAATGCCTTGCGCGCCGCCAACACGCCACAAGACACCCGCAAAAAAATAGGCACGGCATTACACCTTGCGCGTGCCACGGCAACGCCATTGGTTTTGGAGCATATTGATTGGGCGCTACAGCCGCCAATGGCGTAAGCCGGCGGCAAGCAGGGGCATCCGTCTATTTGGCTTTTTCCAACTTCTCGTTAACTGGCGATGTCGGCACATTTTTTTCCGGCAATTGCACCCAGATTATCTGTGCCCCATAACGTTTTGCACTGGATTCAATCGCGTTGACGCGTCGCCAATCAACTTCACGCACACTGGTTTCATCGGCGAAACCGGCGCACCCAACCGAAGTGCCGGTACTCGCTGCGACCAGCACGAATGTCGCCAACCGCCGCCCGGCCGAACTAAACAAAAAACGCTTCATGGTGTGCCTCCATACCAGTCGACAACAACATGACAATACGCCCCGTCAAAATATAATGCAACTGATCAAGCGTATCGCAGATTACGTGCGTGTTTACACCATGATCAGCGCACTGTTTGTGCACCATTAGTCTGCATATTTCATGGGGGCAGATTTGATGAGGTGAAGCGGGGGTTTCGCGGCGCGCCCGCCGTGCCCGCTGAACCGGAACGCCATGCAGGGCTTTCCGAGTCGATGGGCGGGTGATTTTTCGTTCGACTGACCACGGCATAGCTGGCCGTAGTGGGCAAATGAGCACGGGAGGGAGGAAGGAAAAAAAGCGCTGTCTTGTGACAAAAATGAGCGCCCGCTATCGAGCGTGCAGCCCTTTTTATAACGAACCACAGGCAATCCAAATTGGATTGAACGACGTTCACAGCGAGCGCCCTGGAGAACCGCGGGCGACCCATGAAATATGCAGGTTAGCCCAGCATTAATTGATTAATACGTTTCACAAAACCGGCCGGATCCTCTAGTTGCCCGCCTTCGCTCAACAGCGCCTGCTCAAACAACACCAGCGCAAGATCATCAAAAGGCAGCGCCGACTCCGCTTGGTTGAGTTTCTGCACCAAAGAATGGGTGGGATTGATTTCCAAAATAGGCAAAACAGCATTGACCTGCTGCCCGGCCGACTTCAGCAGCCGCTCAAGATTTCCAGACAATTCGTTGGCATCCACGACCAAACAGGCGGGGGACTCCGTTAACCGATCGGTCACCCGCACATCTTTGACCCGCGCGGCCAGTGAGGCCTTGATTTTTTCGACCAGCGGCTTTAATTCATCGGCGATTTTTTCGTTGGCCTTTTTTTCCGTCTCATCAGCCAGCGCACCCAAATCCAAGTCACCCTTTGCCACTGATTGTAATTTTTTGCCTTCGTATTCTTCGAGCGAGCCCAACCACCACTCATCCACTGCCTCGGTCAGCAGGACAACCTCGATGCCCTTCTTCTTGAATATTTCCAGGTGCGGACTATTCTGGGCGGCAGTCAGCGTGTCAGCGGTCACATAGTAGATTTTTTCCTGGCCTGGTTTCATGCGGCCGAGGTAATCGGCAAATGAGACCGTTTGTGTCGCGCTGGATTCATGGGTGGATTGAAAACGTATTAATTTTGCAACGCGGTTTTTATTGGCGTGATCCTCGCCAATGCCTTCCTTAAATACGCGCCCAAAAGCTTGCCAGAATTTGACAAATTTTTCCTTGTCGTTTTCAGCCAGATCGTCAAGCAGACCCAGCACCTTCTTGACGCAGCCGGCACGAATGGCCTCGACATCTTTTGACTCTTGCAAGATTTCGCGGGATACATTTAACGGCAAATCATTCGAGTCAACAATGCCTTTTACAAAACGCAGATAACGCGGCAACAATTGCGCGGCATCTTCCATTATGAAAATTCGGCGCACATACAATTTCAAGCCGTGTTTGTGTTCACGATCAAACATATCAAACGGCGCCTGCCCGGGAATGTAAAGCAATTCCGTGTATTCCTGCCGCCCTTCAACCTTGGCGTGGGTCCACGCCAGCGGCGGCTGCCAGTCATGGGATACGTGTTTGTAAAACTCCTGATACTGTTCGTCACTAATGTCGGCCTTGGCGCGAGTCCAAATGGCGCTGGCCTGATTAATGGTTTCATCCTCGTCTTTCGCGACCTGCGCCTGTTTTTCCTGATCCCACTCGGTTTTTTGCATGACAATCGGCAACGGGATGTGATCCGAATATTTGCGAATGACCGACTTCAGGCGCCAGTCATCCAGAAACTCCTTCGCGTCGTCCTTTAAATGCAGGGTAATTTGGGTGCCGCGGCCTGCCCGTTCGATATTTTCAATACTGAACTCGCCGTCGCCACTCGACTCCCAACGCACACCATCCGAGGGTTGGGCTCCGGCCCGGCGGGTGGTCAGCGTCACCCGGACGGCGACAATAAATGCCGAATAAAAACCCACGCCAAACTGGCCAATCAAGTTGGCGTCCTTTTGTTGGTCGCCAGACAATTTGGCAAAAAATTCTTTGGTGCCGGATTTGGCAATGGTGCCGATATTGGCAATCACTTCGTCACGCGACATGCCCACGCCATTATCGGTGATGCTAATGGTGCCGGCTTCTTTGTCAAACGCCACGCGAATTTTTAATTCCGCATCGTTTTCGTACAACGTAGGGGTGGTTACCGCCTCGAAGCGCAATTTATCTGCGGCGTCAGACGCATTCGAAATCAGCTCGCGAAGAAATATTTCCCGGTTCGAATACAACGAGTGAATCATCAACTGCAATAGTTGTTTCACCTCGGTTTGAAATGCGCGGGTTTCTTTTTGTAACGGGGCGGTGGCGGTTGTCATA
>JANPNU010000407.1:0-14110 GCA_031427615.1 Burkholderiales bacterium | reverse complement strand
CAGCAACGAAGCCGCATTAAAAAACGCGCTTGCGGCAGGACGCGGTTGTCTGCTGTTTGGTTCCCACTTGGGCAGTTTCGAGATCCTCGGTGTGGTCGGCAGCCGTGAGAAAAAATTTGCCATTAATGTGATGATGCACATTGATGACGATGGTGCCCGCTTGGGGAAAATAATTTCGGACGCACATTCGGCCCCGCCATACAACGTCATTCCACTGGGACGGCCGAGCTCGATGCTGCGGGCCAAGGAATGCCTTGATCGAGGCGAAATTGTCGGCATCCTTGCTGATCGTGTGTATGCGAATGAAAAAACGCAAAGCCTGCCATTTCTGGGAAGTCCGGTGAGATTTTCACTTGGACCGGTGCGCCTGGCCAAATTGACCGGTTCACCGGTTGTCGCGATGTTCGGCATCTTTCGCGGCGGCCGTGCGTATGAAATTGTCTTCGAATCACTGGCTGAACGCGTTTATGATGGAGGGGCGGTCGTCGACGCGATGATCCAGCCGGCGATGCTGGCAAATTCGCTTTCGCAAGAGTGTTGTCTTGATGCGTATGTTGCATGCCTGGAACGTCAGGCTCTACGCAATCCATACAACTGGTTTAATTTTTACGATTTTTGGGGTACCTGAATGGGCAACGCCGTGAAAAAAAATTGCCTCACTCGTATCAATTTTCGGTGGCTCGCCGGCCTATCCTTAATGGCAATTGCGAACGTTTGTCACGCGGCCGACGCAGACCTCGTTGATCTGATGAAATTGCTGGCGGCGGCACCTGCCACTGAAGTTGCCTTCACTGAAAAAAAGTTCTCCAGCCTGTTGGCGGAGCCGGTTATCAGTTCGGGAAAACTCGTCTACCGCCGCCCTGATATCGTAGAAAAAAATATCGAAGTGCCACGCAAAGAAAGTTATCGGTTTGCCGGTGATACGCTCCTGCTGGTGCGAAACGGAACCGAAAAGAAAATTGCGCTGTCAAGCCAGCCATTGTTATCCGCATTTGCCGCGAGTTTACGCGGCGTTCTTGGTGGTGATTTGATGTTGCTGCGTAATTATTACCAATTGTCGCTGCAGGGTGCGCTCACGTCGTGGCGTCTCGACCTGACGCCAATCGATGAGGATACCAGCCGCTTTGTTCAGCGCATCACCGTGTCCGGCCAAGCGGGGCGCATTAGTCAGATTGTTGTTAATGAAACCAGCGGTGATCGATCCGTGCTGCAGGTTCGATAACAACCAATGGCCAACAGCGGATTTTTCTCAAGACTGGTAACACGCGGCACCGGTCGCTCGGCAATGGCACTGATCAGTTTTGCCGCGCTGCTGTTGTTTGCAACCAAGGCACTGCGCATCGAGACTGACTTCACCGCGTTTCTACCACCCTCAACAACCCCTGAAGAGCGCTTGTTAATCGCGCAATTGCGTGACGGTCTTGTCTCCCGGTTAATGCTGGTGGCACTCCACGGCGCAGACGAAAAGACCCTTGCTGTGAGTAGCCGCAATCTGGCAGACCAACTCGGCCGTGCACCTGAATTCGAATATGCCGCAAACGGCAGTTTTAACCAATCCGCCGCGCAGGGCGAAGTGTTGATGAAACATCGTTACGCCCTGAGCCCGGCCATCAGTGAGGAAAAATTTACCGCGCGCGGATTGCGTGTGGCGCTCGAAGAGCAATTGGCACAATTGGCGTCGCCGTTCGGCACGCTGTCAAGATCGATCATGGTGCGTGACCCCACGGGTGAATTTCTCGCCATCGTCCGCCAGTTCGATTCCGGCGCCATGCCCCAGCTGCGTCACGGCGTCTGGTTTAGCCAAGACGGCAAGCGCGCATTTTTAATTGCACAAACACGGGCGCCCGGCTTTGATAGCGAACGGCAAGAGCAGGCAATGTCCGCCGTGAAGCGGGCACTGGCCAAAGAAAATTCAAACGTCAACATGATCCTGACCGGGCCGGGCGTGTTTGCGGCTGAATCGCGACAATTGATTCGCAGCGACGCAGAGCGATTAAGTACTTTATCGGTGCTGGTGATTCTGACCATGCTGGTTTTTATTTACCGCACCGCACTGGCCGTTGTGCTTGTTGTCATCCCGGTGGCATTCGGCTTGCTGATTGGCATGCTGGTGGTCAACGCTCTATTCGGCTCGGTCCACGCCATCACGCTGGCGTTTGCCGCCACGCTGATTGGCGAAGCGGTTGACTATCCAAGCTACCTTTTGCTCAATACCGCCCCCAACGAAGCCACGCGTGTGACGGCAAGACGGCTGCGCATGACGTTCACATTGGCAGTGCTGACAACAGTCGTTAGCGCACTGGCACTCACATTATCGAGCTTTCAGGGTCTTGCCCAGTTGGGCGTACTCACCATGGTGGGTGTGTTGGTGGCCGGCATCGCCACGCAGTACCTGATTCCATGGTTTCTTGGTGACCATGTGCTGGCGTTTCGACGGCTTCAGGTGCCTGGCAGCAATTTCCTCGACCGTTCGCGCTGGCCGAGTGTGGTCGCCGTCCTGGTGGTGGTCGCTGCAGCCGCCTGGTTGATACACCTGTATCCGTCGTGGTGGCAACGCGATCTCGCTGGCATCAGCCCGGTTCCGCCCAAAATGCGCGCGCTCGACGCTGCGCTTCGGCAAGATATGGGCGCACCAGAAGTCAGTATGTTTGTGGCGAGCCGGGGAGGCAGCCAGGAGGCCGCGTTGCAAGCAGCGGAAAGTGTGCTGCCGGTACTGGACGGCTGGCAGCAAAAAAAATGGATTCGCAGTTTTGATTCACCGGCCAAGTACCTGCCAACTTTAGACACGCAGCGTGCACGCCTGCATACACTGCCCGAACGCGTTATGCTCGAAAAAAACCTGGCGGCGGCGTTGAAGGGTCTGGTATTCAGACCCGACGCCTTCACGCCTTTTGTCGATGACGTCGCGGCTGCCCGTGTTGCATCACCCGTGACCATGGCGTCCTACGCCGGCACCCCTCTCGGTGCGCGTTTGAGCGCACTGGTCGTTGAACTCGACGGGCAATGGCTGGCGCTGACCCCTCTTGGTGGGCTGAGCAGCGTCGGCAACACACAATTACTGGCACAAGATCTGGTAGCGAATGCACAGACCAACAGTCAGGTTGTCAATCTATCGCAAGTATCGTCAGACATGGTTGACGGCTTCCGAAAAGAAGCGTTGTCACAAGCTGCCTGGGGTGCCGGCTTGATCTTGCTGCTGCTGGTTGCGGGATTGCGTTCGGCCAAACGGGCATTGCGGGTTGCCCTCCCCGCAGCCGCAGCACTCGTCCTGACGGTGGCCGTGCTGGTCGCATTGGACGCGCGCCTCAGTGTGTTTCATTTGGTTGCGCTCTTGTTGGTACTCGGCATTGGCCTCAACTACGCACTGTTTTTTGAACGCGTTGCTCTGGATGCGGATGAACGATCTCGCACCCGGCTGGCGCTGGCTGTTTGCAGCATTTCCACCATCGTGACATTCGGCTTTCTTGCCTTATCCTCGACGCCTGTTTTGCATGCAATTGGCAGCACCGTTGCCTTGGGCGCGGTACTGGCCTTATTGATGTCAGCATTGTGGGCGCGACGCGCCAATGTCGTTTCCGTGCATCCAAACCAATAGCCACATCCCACGCCCATTCATGTTCAAGCTTTATCCATGTCTCCTCTAGCCATCTTTGCGTACACAACAACCAACGCTGCCGGTATCGGCAACGTCGCGACTGCCGCTGCGCTGCGTGAGGGGCGCTGTGGGCTCACGCCCAACGATTTGCCCTGGGCACCATTACCGTGCTGGATCGGGAAAATACCAAATCTCGATATTGAATCCTGTGTCGATATTCCAAGCGCGCTTCGCGAGTTTGACTGCCGAAATAATCGGTTGGCACTGCTCGCCCTGGAGCAGGACGATTTTGTGACCGCGATCGGCGACGCGCGCCGTCGCCATGGCGCGGACCGGGTCGGCGTATTTATCGGCACCAGCACATCCGGCATCCTGTCAACCGAATTGGCTTATCAACAGCGCGATCCGGTAAGCGGCGCGCTTCCCGCAGACTATCGTTATGCCACCACCCACAACCTCGACGCGACGACTGAATTTGTGCGCAGAGTACTCGGCCTCGCCGGCCCGGCGATGACGATTTCTACCGCGTGTTCATCGAGTGCAAAAGTATTTTGTCTGGCCGAACGTTTCATCCGTTTGGGACTCATCGATGCGGCCGTGGTCGGCGGAGTCGACAGCCTTTGCCATACAACCTTGTACGGTTTTAGTTCGCTGCAACTGGTTTCACCTGATGTATGTCGCCCATTCGACGTGGCGCGACGCGGGCTGTCAATCGGCGAAGCTGCAGGGTTCGCGCTGATAGAAAAAATTGACGTTGGCGGCACCGGTTTGCATCTTTTAGGTTACGGCGAAACCAGTGACGCGCACCATATGTCAACACCGCACCCCGATGGTGATGGTGCCCGTCGCGCCATGCATGAGGCACTGGATCGCGCCGGGTGCGCGCCGGCTGACATCGACTACGTGAATTTGCATGGCACGGCAACACCGGCCAATGACCGCGCGGAAGGCCGTGCCGTGAACGACGTATTTGGCGCGACCACGGCTTGTTCGTCGACCAAAGGTTTTACCGGACACACACTGGGCGCGGCAGGCATCACCGAGGCGGCAATCGCGCTACTTTGTATTAAAAACAATTTTATTCCCGGCAGCCCGACCACCAACAACGTGGACCCCGAAACCCGCTGTGAAATCGTTGTTGAAGGACGCCACAGCCGGGTTAATCGTGTCATGAGCAACAGTTTTGGATTCGGCGGCAGCAATTGCGCGTTGTTATTCGGTCGCAGCGAATGATGCGCGTATCGATCAACGCCGTTGGTGTGCTTGCACCCGGTTTGGCGGACTGGGAAGTGACGAAAGAGGTGCTGTCGGGACGTCGTTGCTACATTGCGACTTTGTTAGACCCGCCACAGCCGGCCTGTTTGGCGCCAGCGGAACGGCGGCGCAGCAGCCCAACTGTCCGGCTTGCGCTTGCCGCGGCCGAACAGGCGCTGCTGCAAACAACGCTAACCCCACAAGAAATGGCAATGGTGTTTTCATCCTACGAGGCCGCGGGCGTGATCACGCACCAGTTGTGCGAGGTTCTTGCGGGCAGCCGCGAGGTCTCGCCGACACTGTTCCATAACTCGGTGCATAACGCGCCCAGCGGTTATTACAGCATCGCCATGAACGTCACCCGCGCGGCCACCAGCGTTTGCCGCGGCGAATGGAGTTTTGCGGCGGGTTTACTCAATGCGGTCACGCAGGTGGTCGCCGAAAACGTGCCGGTGCTCTACGTGTGTTATGACAGTCCGTTGCCACCACCGATTTCCGCGGTGATGCCGGTTGTCGAACCATCCGCGATTGCCTTGGTGCTGACGCCGTCCACAGGCAACACACCGCTGGCGACCTGGAATGTGACCATTGTGCCCCGCCGCGGCGACCCAACATGGCCTGAATGGATTCCATTCGCCTGGCATGTTAACGCCAGTGCGCGGGGTTTTGCCGCGCTGGGACTGATCGCCGATCCGACCGGTCAGACTGGTTTGTTACCGCTCTCGCCGGAATTGGATCTGGAGTTGGCGCGGTGTTAGACAAAAAGGCCATCGCCGACCGCTTGCCGCACGCGGGGAGCATGTGCCTGCTTGATCGGGTACTGCATTGGGACGAAAGCAGTATTCGCTGCGCCGCCGATTCACACCATGCTGCCGACAATCCGTTGCGCGGCGCGGCGGGCCTGGCCACATTGGCCGGCATCGAATATGCCGCACAAGCCGCGGCGGTGCACGGTACACTTGTGACGGGTGATGCCGCACCACGCAGCGGCGCTCAACCAGGAAGCAGTGCCGAACCACGTAACGGAGTTTTGGCGGCGCTCAAAAATGTGACGGCCACGCAGCCGTGGCTCGATTCTGTCGCGGGAGAAATTGTGATCGAAGCAACACTTTTACACCGCGACCCAACGGGTGGAATTTTTTCCTTTGCCGTGCTGGCTGGCACCGAACCGCTGTTGAGCGGACAATTTACACTCATGTACATTGACGATAAAGGCAGTCGGTCATGATGAAACGCGCCTTGGTAACAGGCGGCAGCGGCGTGATTGGTGCCGCCATTTGCCGTACATTATCGGCCTCTGGATTTCACGTTGTTGTCCATGCCAATAGACGTTTTGCAGAAGCCGAATTATTGGCTGCGGAATTGTCCGGCGCCGGCGGGTGCGCCGAAGCTATCGCGTTTGACGTATGTGATCACAACGCCACAACCACCGCACTGACGGCACTGGTCGGGTCAGGCCCCATTCAGGTGCTGGTCAACAACGCCGGCATCCACGACGACGTGTTAATGCCCGCCATGGATGAAGCGCACTGGCGGCGTGTGATCGACGTGAGTCTGAACGGTTTTTACAACGTGACCCAACCGTTGCTGATGCCAATGATTCAAACGCGCTGGGGACGGATTATCACCATCACCTCCGTCGCCGGCCTGCTCGGCAACCGGGGTCAGGTCAATTACTCCGCGGCAAAGGCCGGACTACACGGTGCCACCAAGGCGCTTGCGCTTGAGGTCGCCTCGCGTGGGATTACGGTCAATGCGGTGGCGCCGGGTATTATTGCTTCGCCACTTACCAAGGAAATTTTTCCTAGCGAGCGCATCAAACAGTTGGTGCCGATTGGACGGGCCGGCCGACCGGAAGAAGTGGCCGCGACGGTGGGATTCCTGTGCTCCAAGAATGCCGGATATATTTCCGGACAAGTCATCAGTGTCGATGGTGGCATGACATGACAACGATTTGCCGCATGCGGATTGTGCAATCCAGAGACTCCCGGGGGAAACACTGGATGCTTAAACTAGGCACCGAATGCGCATCGTGAATAATAATCATCGGCATTGCGCCGTTTTTGCTGCGGCGTTGGCGGCCTGCCCGCAATGCGCCGTTGCGGAATCGCTGCCCCTGTGGGAAATTGGCGTCGGTGCGGCCGCCATCAGTTTTCCGGACTATCGCGGGTCCGGCAATCAACATCGCTACTTATTGCCGGTGCCGACGTTTGTTTACCGTGGAGATCTGTTTCAGGTTGATCGGCAGAAAATACGTGGCTTGATCTACAAGGGCAAGCAAGTGGAAATTGAGGTTTCTATCAACGGCTCGGTGCCGGTGCGCAGCAATACGGCACGCCAGGGAATGCCGGACCTTGATCCCACATTCGAGATTGGTCCTACACTCAATGTGACCTTGGCGGAAAATTTGCACTCAAAACTTTCCCTCAGGTTGCCTGCGCGTGCCGTTATTGCCAGCGATTTTCGATCGGTACAAAACGCCGGCATCCTCGCCAACCCAAACATTAACCTTGACATTAAGTCCTTTTATGGATGGCAGCTAGGACTGGTGGCGGGCGTTCTGTTTGGCGACAAAAAGTATCACCAGCATTTTTACGGCATCGCCCCGGCGTACGCCCTGCCAGAGCGACCGGCGTACCGTGCACCAGGCGGTTACTCGGGTCTGCAGTTTATTGCGGCGCTGTCCAGACGATTCGAGTCGTTTCACGCAGTGGGATTCGTGAAATACGATGTAATTAACGGCGCAAGTTTTGAATCGAGCCCGTTGGTGGCGCGTCGCAACAATCTGTCCGTCGGGTTTGCCCTGACATTGCCGCTTCTGCAATCGAGTGTCCGCGTCGAACGTAGCGATTAGGCCTGTGCACGTTTGGCGAGGCGGCATGCGGCGCACCGGCGCGGCGTTACCGTTTGGTCCGGAAAATCCAAACGAGCAGGGCTGATAAATAGTTGTATGATCCAGCGTCATCCACCCATCCATGCCCCTATGCCCGATCCAAACGCCAATATCGTTGTTGTCATTCCCGCGTACAACGAGGCATTAACCATTCGCGATGTCACGGAACGGGCGCTGAAATTTGCGGCAGCGGTGGTGATCGTTGATGACGGTTCGGCGGACGCGACAAGCGAACTGATTGCCGATCTGCCGGTGGTGGTATTACGTAATGATCGCAATATTGGCAAGGCGGCAAGTTTGTGGCGGGGCTTTGATTACGCACTCGCCCACGGCGCCGAGTTTATCGTCACGCTCGACGGCGACGGACAGCATCTGCCTGAAGATATCCCCAATTTATTGGCGGTCGCCAAACGGTCGCCTCGACATATCGTCATCGGTGCACGCTTGCACGACAAACAAAAATTTCCGCCGCGTCGTTACTACGCCAATCAGTTTGCCCGCTTTTGGATTTCGTGGGCTTCGGGATATCCCATCGCCGATACCCAGTCTGGTTTCCGGGTGTACCCGGCTTTTCTGCTAAAAAAGCTCACGCGTCGTGATGTCAGCTGGAACGGATTTGTTTTCGAGAGTGAAATTTTGATCGCGGCTGGGGCCATCGGCGTGCGCAGTATTGCGGTGGCCATCTCCGGCATTTATCCAGAATTCGCACGGCCCAGTCATTTTCGGCCGGTGGTAGATATTGCGCGAATTGTCATCATGGTCACTGGTCGGTTGATACGGCGCGGCATGTATCCGATCGGCCTTTGGCAAAGCCTCAACCTGCCCCTGATTGTTGAGACCAAGACAACCGATTCTGACGTTAACCGCGGCAACGTCGCGACCAATGCGCCCATATAAAGTGAACCGCAGACGCCGGCTCGCGAAGCCTGTTTTTGCAGTGGATGATGGTGTCGCCGCTTCATCAGCCACAACCATTACGACCGACAGGCGGTTTCCGACCGCGCCAGATTTACGTTGGCGCTGGCGGAACAAATCCCATCGCTTGATCGGCCCCGTCTCCAAAAAAGTGTCGGACCATTTGCTCTTCCAAATACTTGCGCGCTTTTTGGTCGGCGAGGTTCAAACGGTTTTCATTGACCAGGCGTTTTTGATGCTCCAGCCATTCCTTCCACGCCGACTTGGATACTTCTTCAAAAATTCGTTTGCCAATCGGGCCGGGATACGGCGGGTAATCCAGCCCTTCGGCTTCGGTTTTGAGTTTGACGCATTGAATAGTGCGGGACATGGTTTTTTCCTGTTGGTAAAAATAGAATGTTCGAGCTAACCTGTGCGCAAATTGAAATCGAGGCGCGCTTTACATATGTGTGTCGAGTGTGGTCAATGTGCATTGTACGGCCCAAGGAAGCGCACGCCGTTAAAATGGATCAGATGCGATGGTGCATCAGCCACCCACACTTCCGTTTCCCACGCGATTTCACCAAGGTAGCGGCCCATGATCGCCCGGTTCGGGAAGGCTGTCACATAGACCAGACCGGCAGTTGATCCGGCAAAGAGCTTGGCAAGCTCGGCGTGTCGTTTGCCATCGACGGGGCCATGACTGGTAACGCACTCAACCAGCAGCAGCCAATTTTTCGCGGTGAAGTGCAACACCACATCCGGCATTTTTCCGTGTGAATCCACATTGACACCCAGCTCAGCCAGCAGAGGCGCATCGAAGTAACCCCATTTCTCGCCGGTGTCGCCAACATAGGCAAGCACACTGGCCGGCGCGAAGCGCGGGGCAAAGTCCGCAATGACGGCTTCGATCAGTTCACTATGTTCGCCTGGGCTGAGGGAGATTTGTTTGCCCTGCGCGATCTTAACCGGGATGCGGTTATGCTCCCGCGCCATCGCATAGCGGGCAACCAGCGCTTCACGCTCGGCCAAATAGGTGGCGAGACTGTCATGCCAGGCCGGGGTGCCAAAGGTTCGCAGCAAGGCCAGCGCAGCAGGTTCAACCTGATAGACCGCCTTGGGACTGTTCACCGGGCGATCTGGCATGTCCGGGTTGTGCAATGCAAGTCCAGCGTTGCAGAACTGGTGCATTGTCTGGCGTCGAAAAGTCTCGCGCGTGTTCGGCGCGTAATCTTTGCCATATTGTTTCCGTACCCAATCCATGATTGGTGTAATACCCACAAGCGGATTTTGCGCATCTGCCCACCCCGTACGCGGCGTGAGATTCAATAAAGCCAGCAGGCAAAGGGCGGAACGCTCGTTGTGCTGCGCTAGGGGCAGACCCAAAAAAGTGATGATCTGGAGCGCGGACTTGATGTGATTCTTCTTGTTGTTCATCCGGCGAGTGTTGCCACCTTGTCGTCAATCATTGTTTGCGTAAGTTCGCCTTGTTGCATCGCCCATTCTCCAAGCTCAATCAGGGCGGCACGACTCGGGTACTTCATCTGTTTGAGGTCGGTTGCATTGACCTGCGTATGACCGCTGAATCGCCGGAAATTGTCGTCAACAACGGTGGAATTCAGAAACACAGCCAGTCCATGCGCCAGTGCTTGAGGCAAACCGCGCTTGTTGTTGTGGAACAGATTAAGGTGATTCTCGAAGCCCAACACGGACGCACCATCAAACGAATCAGGGTCAACGACGCCCGCCACTACCCGGCGTTTTTCTTCTTTCGAAGAAAAACGGCGCACCACGCAATAAAAGCCGTTTGGATACAACCATTTTTCGGTTTCGCTATTACGCTGGATTGCGTTCGACTTCTTCATGCCGACTTGCGGCCATATTGTGGCGCCGCTGCTGAAATGGCCGGGGTAAAGCAAAGGAACCGTGCCGGGTTCTGGCATGTCTCGTAGATGCTCCTTCAGCCGAAAATCCACCACCGGCCCAGTCGAAACCATAATGCCTAAATCGGTTAGCGCATGACGGATGATCGGGGAAAACGTGGTGGATGTTTCAGCCAAAGTAGGCACATGAATAAACCGCTCGCAGTCGTCCTGGAAAACTATTCGGTCAAACTGGTGTTCATTGATGTCAAGATCAGAAAAGCTGTCGTCCGTCGATGTGGAAACCGTTACCGGCCCTTGCTTGCCGCCACGTTCGATCCGAATGATGATGTTCTCTTGCAAAACGTCATCATCTTTGAATGCCTTGCTACGTGACTCGAACAAGTGCATGTGCCGGATGGCTGCACGCTCAAGGATGTAGCCACGGAACGGGCGGTAATACGGCCCATTACAGAAGCTGCGCGGGATGATTGCTACGACCTGACCGCCCGGCGCCGCCAGCGCCACGGCCAGCGCCACGAAAGCTGAATATAGATTGACAGTTTCAATTCCCGCCTCGCGAAGTAGCAAACGATAATTTGAATCGCTGCTGATTTTTTTATAAGGCGGGTTCAGTATGGCATGCGTGAAATCGTAATTTTGAAATTGAATTGCATTCACCGCTTCTTCAATAAAATCATTTCCAATTACTTCAAAGGACAAATGACATTTTTGAATGTGGCTCGAAAGAGAGTCCAGAAGTTCGGCGTGTATGGAATCGTCAATCTCAAACGCCTTTAGATGTATTTTTGAGAAGGTCAGATTTCCGGACGTGCACCGGTCAAGAAACGCGCTTGACAAAGAACCAATCCCCGCCCCGGCATCCAGCAGGCGGCACTCGCCGCTTGACGCGGGAAAAAGTCCGGCCATAAACGAAGCGGTGTTTGCAGGCGTAAGAAACTGCCCGAGTTGCGATTTTTTCTTCGCGTCGGTTCGTCCTGATACTTTCAAACGGTTTTGTTCACCAACGGATAACAATGTCGCACCTCCTGAAATGTCAGAATGTTTCTTATATTGCCTTGGTATAAATCTTGGATTTGCGTTCGTGGTTGTATTGGGCACGACGCGACTCCGGCAGTGCGTTGATGTCGGCCTCGGCAAAGCCGCGCTCGACAAACCATTGCGTCGTTTGTGTCGATAATACAAACAACATTTTAATATTGTGCGCCTTGGCGTGTTTTTCAATATGGCCAAGGATGCGTTCGCCGCGCCCGCCATCCCGATAAAACGGGTTTACTGCCAGGCAAGCCAGCTCGGCGATTTTTTCATCCGCATAAGAATTGATGGCAGCACAGCCGATGACTTCGTCATCATGCGCCAGCACCACAAATTGTTCAAGGTCCTGTTCGATCGACGCCCGTGAGCGCGCCACCAACACGCCGCGCTCAGCAAGCGGGTCAATCAAGGCCAGGATGCCATCCACATCGGCCGTCGTCGCATTACGCAAATTTTCCGGCGACTCCAACACCACCATGGTGCCGATACCGTGGTGCGTAAACAACTCCATCAACAGGGCACCATCAATATGCCGACTGATCATATGTGCACGTTTCACGCCGTCGCGCACGGCGCGCATGGCGGCGGGCAGGTAATAACGAATGTCCTCGGCCTGATTGGACGCAGCCAATAATTCCTTTGCCTCGGACGCGGTAATTTCGCTGATGAGTTTTCCACGATGGTCGGTCGCACCCATCGTTTCCGTCAGAAAAATGAGCTTTTCCGCCTTGAGTGCAATTGCCACCGAGGTCGCCACGTCTTCGAGTGTGCAATTAAAAATGTCGCCGGTCGGAGAAAAACCGATTGGTGACAACAACACTACCTCGTCATCATCGAGCCGGCGGTTGATGCCTTCAACGTCCACTTTGCGGACTTCGCCGGTATGCATAAAATCCACACCGTTGCGCACACCAAATGGTTTGGCGGTAATAAAGTTACCCGAGGCCACGCGAATATCGGCACCGGCCATGGGTGAATTGGCCAACTCCGTGGACAGGGTCGCTTCAATTTCCATGCGTACAATGCCATTGGCTTCTTTGACACATTTCAGGGCGTCGCTATCGGTCACGCGCCGACCTTCGGCATAACGCGATGCCACCCCATGCTGGCGCAACTGGTCTTCAACCTGCGGACGGGTACCGTGCACCAGCACCACACGAATCTCCAGACTCACCAAGACATTGATGTCGTGTGCGAGCTGAATCATCTCGCCATCCGTCAGCACCTCGCCGCCGAAGGCAATCACAATGGTGCGTCCGCCGAACTCGTGAATAAACGGCGTCGCCGAGCGGAACCACTTTACAAATACTTCGAGTTTTTTGGTGTCGGACTTGGCCATAGGGGTGAGGAGGTGAAAGTCGCAGCGACTTTCAATGTCATAAAATTGTTGAACTAAATCAATCTGCCGCCGGCAACCATTGCCGGGTCAACTGGAATTTTATCAGCCAAGGTCACCCAGCGTCGATTGCAAAATTGCCAGCGCCGCCAAACCGGCTGTTTCGGTGCGCAACACCCGCGGACCGAGCGTGACCAAGGTTGCACCTTTTGCCACAGCGGCGGCAATCTCGACATCACTGAATCCGCCCTCCGGTCCGACCAATATTCCGAGCGGTTTGCCGGCATTCGCCTGCGCCCACGCCAATAATGAAACTCGCCTATCTGCGCCGCTTTCCGGGTGTAATATGCCCAAACAGCGCGTCAATGCTTGTGTTTGATCAATAGCAACTTCTAAAAACCCGCAAATTTCGTCATTCCGGCGCAGGCCGGAATCCAGTCCTTTTGTATTTTCAATAACTTGTCCACCTCTGGATCCCGGCGTGCGCCGGGATAACGGAGTTATTAAAAGTTCCTCAATTGAATGTATTTTGGTCACGGGTGGCACGACATTGCGGCCACACTGTTCACAGGCGGCGATGGCCACGCCGCGCCAATGTACCAGGCGTTTTTCGGCGCGTTCGGCGTCCAGTTTGAGTGTGCTACGACTGGTCCGCAGCGGCACCACCTCGGTGACACCCAGCTCCACCGCTTTTTGAATAATTAAATCCATTTTGTCGCCGGTGGCGAGCGACTGAATCAGCGCCACATCCAGTCCCGACTCACGCTGCACCTCGTGCCACGCGGTGATTTCAACAGCCATGCTGCGTTTGTCGATGGTCTTGATCACCGCCGTCGCCTCACCCGCTTTGGTCGTCTGGTCTGTCACGCCGTCAAACAAAGTGATCACATCCCCTTCCGCCAGTCGCAGCACCCGCACATGGCGGGCACAATCATCATCGAGCGCAATGACTTGCGGGAAGTGTTGGCGCGGCAATGGGGTACGACAAAAAAAACGCGGCGGCATAATGGGATGAGTAGATGGTTAAACAACCTCGCGGCAAGCCGCGAGGTATTGATCGACAAGATAATCATCTTGTCGGGTGGGCAGGCTTTAACTGCCCACGCGGGAATTGCTTGTAAGCACTGAAACAGTGGGGCAGATGAAGCCTGCCCACCCTACGATCATGACGCCTCAAGCGGCGGGGAATTCACCCGAAGAGATTAAACCTAAAAACGGGT
>JANPNU010000406.1:0-3458 GCA_031427615.1 Burkholderiales bacterium | reverse complement strand
CCATGGCCGATGAAGGGGTGTTGCTCGACAACATTTTATTGGTTGAAAATGGCGTGATGCGTGAAACCGAAATGCGCGTTTTATTGGCCGGCGGCGATTACCCGGCGCGCAATATTGACCAAAACATCGCCGACCTGCGCGCCCAGATCGCCGCCAATACCAAAGGTGTGGAGGAGCTCAAACGTATGGTGGCGCATTTTGGGCTGGCGACGGTACATGCCTATATGCAACACGTGCAGGACAACGCCGAGGAATGCGTGCGACAGGTGATTGGCACACTGCGCAACGGCAAATTTTCTTATGCGATGGACAACGGCGCGGTGATTTGTGTGGCGGTGACCATTGGTGATGACAAACGCAGCGCCACCATTGACTTCAGCGGCACCTCCGCACAACTATCATCCAATTTCAACGCACCATCGGCGGTGGTTTATGCCGCGGTACTGTATGTATTTCGCATGCTGGTGGATCGTGACATACCGCTCAATGCCGGTTGCTTAAAACCCCTGACCATCATTATTCCCGAGGGCTCGATGCTCAGCCCGGTGCCGCCCGCAGCCACCGTTGCTGGCAATGTTGAAACATCGCAATGCATTACCGACACCATTATTGGTGCGCTGGGGGGGTGATGGCGGCCAGTGGCGGCACCATGAACAATTTCACATTTGGCAACGAACGTTATCAATATTACGAAACTGTTTCGGGTGGCACTGGCGCGGGAATTAATTTTGATGGTTGTGATGCGGTACAAGCGCACATGACCAATTCACGTTTAACCGACCCGGAAATATTGGAGTTTCGTTATCCGGTACGGGTGGAAGAACACACCATTCGTTGCGGGTCGGGCGGTGAGGGTGCCCATCGCGGCGGCAATGGTGCCACCCGCAAAATTCGCTTTCTGGAATCAATGACGGCAGCCATCCTTGCCGGACATCGTATCGTGCCACCATTTGGAATGAACGGTGGTGCGACGGGCGAATGTGGCTCAAATTGGCTGGAGCACACAGACGGCACCGTCACAGCGCTTGCGTATTCCGATGAAATCAATGTTAACGTCGGCGACCTGTTCGTATTAAACACACCCGGCGGCGGCGGCTTTGGTCACGCCGGCAAATAGATGGCATCACTATTTGCAATGTCGCCGCCAGCAGACAGACGCAAAATCAATTGCTTACGTGAATGTGTTGCTGAATTACAAAATGTCATTTGCTTAAAACTTGAGCAGCGGTAGAATAACCGTCCGCCCAAACTTCGCCTTCGCCCACGCTCGTGCAAATCGGCTCCATCACCCTGAAAAATAATTTGATCTGCGCGCCCATGGCTGGCGTCACGGATCGGCCATTTCGCCAGTTATGCAAACGCCTGGGGGCGGGCATGGCGGTGTCGGAAATGGTCGCGTCCAATAACAAATTGTGGGCGACCGAAAAATCCATTCGTCGTGGTGATCACAGCGGTGAGGTGGATCCGATTGTGGTGGTGCAAATTGCCGGGGCTGCGCCGGAAATGATGGCCGAGGCCGCGCGTTATAACGTTGACAACGGCGCACAGATTATCGATATCAACATGGGCTGCCCCGCCAAAAAAGTTTGTAATGTGTTTGCCGGCTCAGCGCTGTTGCAGGATGAGCCGTTGGTGGCACGAATCCTCAAAGCGGTCGTTGAAGCTGTCAATGTACCGGTGACCCTCAAAAATTCGCACCGGCTGGGATCGTGATCATAAAAACGCCCTTTCGATTGCGCGTATTGCCGAAGAAAGTGGTATTCGCTCACTTGCCGTGCATGGCCGCACGCGCGCCGATTTGTATAACGGCGAAGCCGAATACGAGACCATTCGTGCCGTCAAGGCGTCGGTAAAAATTCCGGTGGTCGCCAATGGCGACATTGATTCTCCGGAAAAAGCCGCCATGGTGCTGGCCAAAACCGGGGCCGACGCGATCATGATTGGCCGCGCGGCACAGGGTTGCCCATGGATATTTCGGGAAATTGCCTGGTATTTGAAGACCGGCACCCATCTTGCGCCGCCCACCATTCGGGAAGTGGGCGACATTGCGCGCGAACATTTACAAAATCTTTATGAATTTTATGGCGCGGCCAAAGGTTATCGAATTGCCCGTAAACATATCGGCTGGTATTTGGCCGCCGCGCCCGGCGGTGAATTATTCCGGCAAAAAATGAATCAGCTTGAAAATGCCGATGAACAATTGAGAGCGGTCATGCATTTTCTGCAAACGCTTGAAGCAGACGGTCAGCACTTCTTCGCTTTCGGCGATAATAGCGGCATGAGCAGCAGACACGGTATTCATAAAACAAGCAGTTATGCAGCAAACGTTTTCGACCAATTGCAGTCGGCGGCGTAAAAAAATACGGCAATCAAGAGAAAATATGAACAGGGAAACAAGAAGCCACACCATCGAGCGTGATGGTGATAGCGAACTTTCTGCTTGTGTTCGCAAAATGATGACGCAATACTTTAAAGATCTCGATGGTGAAATTGCGACCGACATTTATGACATGGTGGTCGCCAATGTCGAACGCCCGTTGCTCGAGGTGGTGATGCACCAGGCGCGCGGCAACCAAACCCGCGCGGCAGATCTGCTTGGACTCAACCGCAATACCTTGCGCAAAAAATTAAGTCAGCACGGCATTGAATAGGGCGGGTGAACAATAGTGGGCACCTCCCACTTTGATTTCGCGGTTCACCCATTCAGGCATTCACCCGCTCACTCATTTTAAATAATGATCCCCATTAAACGCGCGCTTATCAGCGTCTCCGATAAAAACGGCATTGTGCCGTTTGCAAAATTTCTATCACAGCATGGTGTGGAAATTCTTTCCACCGGCGGCACCGCGAAATTGCTCACCGAACATGGCGTAAAGGTCACCGAAGTCGGCGACTACACGGGTTTTCCGGAAATGATGGACGGTCGAGTCAAAACCCTGCACCCAAAAATACACGGCGGCATTTTGGCGCGCCGCGATGTGTTGAACCATACCCGGGCGATGTATGCCCACGATATTCTGCCGATCGATATGGTGGTGGTCAATCTTTACCCGTTTGCCGCGACCATCGCCAAACCCGGTGTATCGCTCGACGACGCCATTGAAAATATCGATATTGGTGGCCCGGCCATGGTGCGCTCAGCGGCCAAAAACCATGCCTTTGTTGCCATCGTCACCAACACGGCCGACTACCAAACCATCATCACCGAAATGCAGGCAAACAAGGGCGCACTTTCGACGGCCACCCGTTTTGAGCTGGCAAAAAATGCCTTTAGCCATACGGCCGAATATGACGGCATGATCAGTAATTATTTATCATGCCTGGATGCCAACAATCAACCGCAGACCTTTCCCCAAAATTTGAATTTGAGTTACTCACTCGCGCAGGCAATGCGTTATGGTGAAAACCCGCATCAAGATGCGGCGTTTTATGTGGAGAAAAATCCGGCCGCGGGCACC
>JANPNU010000405.1:0-2121 GCA_031427615.1 Burkholderiales bacterium | reverse complement strand
CAATGCTTATGCGGAAGGTTGGCCGTTGGATCCTGCCGCGTTCGATGGTGCCTCTACCGTCGTCTGGTATTTCGACGGGCTGGACAAACATCCTTTGCTCGATGTGACGCGCCGCGCGCAATTTGAATCAATGATGAAGCGCGGCGTCGGTCTTGTCGCACTGCATCAAGCCTCGACGCTACCGGTCGGTGACGATCACATCGCAGTGCAGCGCTGGTTGGGCGCGGCGCGCGATGGCATGTTTGATCGTACCGACGAGATGGTTGCATTGAAGCCGGCATCGCCCGCTCATCCCGTCAGCCGCGGGGTACCGGCCTTCACCTATTTCGATGAGTTCTACCCGACCCTGCGCTTCCGCAATAGCGGCCTCGGCGTTACCCCGATATTGCAGGGAAAATTGCACGTGCAGGCACGCGACGGGAAACCTGTGATCATCGGCGCTGCCGGTGTACGAACCGTGGCTTGGGCATTTGAGCGCGAAGGCGGCGGACGCTCGTTCGGCTTCACCGGTGCCCACTACATGGCTGCGCTCGATGAGCCGGCGATCAGAAAGATGCTGCTCAATGCTATTTTCTGGACCGCCGACATCGATGTGCCCATGCAAGGGGTGCGCGTCGCCTTGCCAAATACGGCAACGACAATTGCGCATGCGAACATTTGGTCCGCTGCGCCACCATCGCTGGACGCAGCCACGTTTCACCGCAACCCGCAACGCACTGGCTGGAGTCCGCTTGAGCGCGAACTGACGCCGGCAAGCGTCGGCAGTCCGGCTTTTGGCCCGCTGTGGGAGTCGCCACAATTCGATATGCTGGATGGACAACCGCCGCGCATGTATGCATCGCCGCTTTACTTGGATAAGGTGACGCTGTCGGCTGGTGAATATCGCGGCGGTACGTTCGCGGTACTCTTCGCCGCAACCAGCAATGGATTCGTGTACGCAGTGAACGCGTTCAAGAAAGATGGCGTCATGCCTGGCACAAACCTTTGGCGCACCCAGCTTGCGGCACCCTGCCGGTACCAGCCGGTTCTTCTCGACGGTATCGCCACCGGCGTCCTGAGCACCCCTGTCATCGATGTGCGCAGGAAACGTTTTTACGTCACCAGTTGCGATCCGGAAAAGCGCTGGCAGGTCTATGCGCTGGATGTCACCAGTGGTCAGATCCTTTCTGATTGGCCGCTCATGCTCGACGAGGCAACATTCAACACGGTGAATCGCAATCCCGGCAGTGGAGCGCCGATTGCACCGAAGCGATTCGATTATCGTGTGCAACGCGGCGCGCTCAACCTGAGCCCTGACGGCGGACATCTCTACATTACGTTTGGCGAAAGCTCGACCGGCTGGATCGTTGCGGTAAACACCACAACTGTCCGCATCACGTCGGCGTTTGCTTCGGTGGCCGATCCGCATCGCAGCAGTGGTGGCATCTGGGGCCCGGGTGGACCGGCTGTCGATACCAACGGCAATATATTTGTTGTCACCGGCACCGGTTTTAACGGCTATGTCGAGCATGCGCACAACTGGGCGCAATCGGTGTTAAAGATTGAGCACTCACCATCGTCGGGCTTCACTCTGCGCGGAACCTATACGCCGTTCAACTACTGCGACACCGCAAAGATGGACATCGACCTGGGTTCCGGCGGCCCCCTGCTGTTGCCGGACCTGGACGTCTCGATGACTGCAACGTCGCAATTGCTGACAGTTGGCGGCAAACAGGGCAACGTCTATCTAATCGATCGTGCGCGCATGCCCGGTCGCCTGAATCAGCGGCAATCCTGCAGCACCGATGCGTCCAGCGACCAGTCGCTGCTGCCACCCGAAGTTCAACCACAATTTGGCAAGCGCGGTCCGTTGAATGTATTCGGTACCTACTCGGAGAATGACGCAGCCATCGACACGGCACGCAGTCGTTCCGTAGCGGCGTATTTTCGGGACGGTCATGCCAATGCCTATTTATTTGTCACCGGTACCAGCCGCATGGAGCCGGCCACGCCATCGGGAATGTCACCTTCCCTGGTCCGGCTGAAAGTGATTGCCGAACGCGGAAAACCAGCCTACCTCAGGGTCGACCAGCTGGAGCAGACTCAGGTATTCGAAAATCCCGGGTCGCCGGTGGTGAGCAG
>JANPNU010000404.1:0-3592 GCA_031427615.1 Burkholderiales bacterium | reverse complement strand
CCTGCTGCTGCTGCTCCAGCCGCTGCTGCTCCAGTAGCTGCTGCTCCAGTAGCTGCGCCTGCTGCTGATGCTGCTAAAGACGCTGCCGCTCCTGCTGCTGCTCCAGCCGCTGCTGCTCCAGCCGCTGCTGCTCCAGCCGCTGCGCCTGCTGCTGCCAAGCCTGCAGAAGCACCGAAGAAGTAATTCTTCCGCATTATTGTCGCAAGCAAAAACGCCGGTCTTTTGACTGGCGTTTTTGTTTTCCAGTACAACACTTCTCCTCGAATATCGCTGTCAGCAATCCTGTTCAGGCACATTCCCGCCAGCTAAAGCCCTCGTCCTGCCTGGCGATGCCGACCCAATCCGGTTCACAGACCAGCGCCTGCGCAAAGGCCTGTCGCGCCAAATCTTCAGAATTGTTTTGTTTTGAAAGATGCGCGGCCAATATATGTTTGAGTTTTGGACTCTTGATCCGGCCTAATAACGCCGCCGCCTGCTGATTATCGAGGTGACCAAATTTTCCGGCCACGCGCAATTTCAAACTGTGCGGATAGGGGCCCTCCCGCAGCATTTTCAAATCGTGATTTGCCTCTAAGACCAGCGCATCACAATCTGACAAACTCGCTTCGATATGCGGCGTCGTGGTGCCAACATCGGTCAACACACCGAGCCGGTATGCGCCGTCCGTAAACACGTATTGCACCGGTTCATTGGCGTCGTGGGGGACGGTAAAGGGAATCACCCCCACGCCACCAACCGCAAACGCCTCATGCGGGTCTACATAATGCAGCAAGGCTTGCGGAATCGATCGCTCGCTAAGCACCTTGGCGGTTCCGTGCGTCAGCCAGACTGGAATCGAATGTTTTCGTGCGAAACGCGCCACACCACCAATATGATCGGCGTGCTCGTGGGTGACCACAATGGCGTCCAGATCATCCGGAACCAGCCCTGTTTTGGCCAAACGTAATTCCGTTTCAGCCAAACCAAAACCACAATCCATCATGACTCGTGAAATTGCCGCGCCGGATTTGACCTCGACGATGAGTGCATTGCCTTCGCTACCGGAACCGAGCGAACAAAAACGCATGGTCATCCAGCGACTCCCTTTAAAACAAAAAAAGAGCCCGCTGCATGCGGGCCCGTTTTTTTGAGAAGATCAATCACTTAACGTAGCTGTTCGAACAGCAACGTCATGATGCGTTTTGCAGTCGACGAGCCGTCCGATTTGCCATCGGCGGTCTGAACCTCAACATGGGTATTGGCACCTGCGTCCGATACCTTGATGCGATATTGTGGACGATCCGCCGGTTTGTCGGCGCGCCAGAATGCCAAACGATCCAACCAACCTTTTTTCTCACCTGATTTAGCCTCAACATCCGGATCGATGTAGCGCACAAAAAATATTCCCTTGGAACGGTCACGATCTTCAACTGTAAAGCCGGAACGATCTAACGCCAATCCGACCCGTCGCCAGGCCCGATCAAACGGTTCCGCAACGGCCAATACGCCACCTTTTTCTTTATCAAACGTCGCGCGTGAAACGTTGGCAGGCGCACTGATCGCCCCGGCAACAGCCGCAGCTTTGTCGCTGGCAAAGCCAAATTTCACCATCATGCGGCCAAGTATTTCAGCTTCCAGGTCTTTGTCAGCCGGTCTGAATTCCCAACCAGTGCTGGTTTTATCGGCGCTGGTGTACACCTCTTCGATGCCACGATGGCTGACAAAAATTTCAGTCGTGCCCGGCTCGCTGCCCGCCTCAATTCGAGTACGGAATTTGTCACGCTCACCAGTTGAATATAGGCCATCCAACAAGCGGCCAACCGAATTTCGAATTATGTCCTGCCCGATTTTGGCGCGGTTTTCCGCCCAATCTGTTTCCATAATGCCGGCCTCGGGCGTTTCACGTTTCAACACAAATCCTGAGTCAGTCCAAAAGTCCTTCAACATCGGCCAAACCCGCGCAGGTTCGGCTTTGACAATCAGCCAACGCTGATCGCCGGCACGAACCATGCGGGCGTTATCAAATTTTGGCAATACCGAAGAATTGCTTGACACCACCGGCTGATTGCCACGATCACGGTTGTATTGCGAAAACGTGGTCGCTTTTGAATCCGGCACAACAAAACGATCATCGGCGATCGGCTTGGTCAAATCCGGCGGCACCTCAAGGGAACGGATTTTTGTGGCCTGGCCCTGCGTCCGATAATCCGCACCGCTGGGCGTGAGCCAACTGCATCCGGCAACAGAAAAAAACGCGAAACAGCTGGCAATGCATGTAAATGTACGATTCAACTTCATTTAGGCGACTTCCTTGATATTTTCGAAAATTCCGGCGTCACGCATCGAGGCCTGCAGCGTGGCATGGTACTTGGTTTCAAATGGCGTCAACGGCAGACGAATGCCCGTGTCAATTTTTCCCATTTGTTGAAGCGCCCACTTGACTGGGATGGGGTTCGCCTCGAGAAACAAATCATTGTGCAAACCAAGCAACCGGTTGTTAATCACAATGGCATCTTCACGGTTGCCGGCAAATGCCGCCGCACACATTTCACGCATCATACGCGGTGCCACATTGGCCGTCACGGATATTGTCCCGTGTCCGCCAAGCAACAAAAAAGGCAATGTTGAAACATCATCGCCTGAGTAGACCGCAAAATTCTTTGGTGCGTACTTCAGTAAATCCGCCGCTCTGGCCATACTGCCGGTGGCGTCCTTGATGCCGACAATGTTGCCAATTTCCGCCAGTCGCAAAACAGTTTCATTGCCAATATCGGCAACGGTCCGTCCTGGTACGTTATACAGAATCATCGGCAGTTCACAACACTCGGCAATCGCCTTGTAATGCAAATACATACCCTGCTGGGTCGGCTTGTTGTAATACGGAACAACCGACAACGAATAATCCGCGCCCGCTTTTGCCGCAACTTTGGTCAGATGAATGGCTTCTTTGGTTGAATTTGCACCGGTGCCGGCGATGACTGGAATTTGCCCACCGGCAAAGGCAACTGCGGCCTGAATCAATTGATCATGCTCGGCAAAATCAACGGTCGGTGATTCACCGGTTGTACCGACAATCACGATGCCATCTGTACCTTCGGCAACATGCCAGTCGATCAGCGACTTGAGACGTTCAAAATCGAGGGCACCATCAGGCAACATCGGGGTGACAATTGCCACCATACTGCCTTTTAATGTAACCACATCAGCTCGGCTAACCACTTTAAAGATTCCTGTCCGTCCAAATACGAATCCGTTATTTTACCGCATGGTTTCAACCCAGAACCTTCCTTCACATTCCAGCGATTTGCCCAACGGTAACCACACCATTTGCATAAAGCAGGTTTTTAATGACACGGATGGCCTTAAACCGAGATTTTCCATTAGGCGTCCCTTCGGGACTGTTTGGGTGCCTACGACCTATTTTTGGCGTATTTCCTGTTTCTTCCTCTCGAATAGCCCGCTATTCGTTGGTCAGTCAACAGAAAATCCACTCAAAAATAGTCTCGTTGCGCTGACGGACTGCATCATCGCGTCCGAGTCATTCATTTGTACGCCGATGATTTTGATCTCCGGTCGCACCGCCTTGATGTAGTTGGCCACGCCCGATATCAGC
>JANPNU010000403.1:0-2785 GCA_031427615.1 Burkholderiales bacterium | reverse complement strand
CTACCGGCTTGGATTTAAAACCCCACATCCGGCTAACGGCTTGGATTTAATCCAGTGATTGCCATCATGATGGCAATCATGATCACCGCAATAATGGCGCCGATGGTCAGGATGGCCAGCGGCTCGATCAACAGTAAAAAGCGCTTCATCCGATTGCGCCCGGCCTCCATCGATAATTCACCCAAGGTTGCCACCGTCTGCGGTAATTCACCGGACTTTTCGCCGACTCGGATTAAATTCACACCGGTTGCGCCGACCAGGCCATATTTGGCGGCCGACTCGGCCAAGGTTGCGCCGCCACGCACGTCACGAATGACAAAATTCACCCGTTCACGCATTTTTGGAAAACGCAGTCCGCCTGCGGATAACTCGAGTGCAGCCAATATGGGCACCCGATTACCTAACAACGCACCCAGCGTGGTCGCCCAGCGGCCGATTTCGGCCTCGGTCAGCCATTCGCCGACCAACGGCATTTTTGACAGGCGGGTTAGCCAGCGAGTCCGGCCAGCGGCATCGCGAATGCTGAGGTAAAACAACCCGGCTCCCGCCAGCGCAGCCAGCAAAAAGGCCAACCAGTGAGCCTGCAAAAACACGCCAATTTTGATGACGATTAGCGAAATTTCCGGGATATCCGCGCCGCGGCTGCCTTTGACCAGATTCGCAAACCGTGGCACCACCGCCAGAAAAATCATCAACACTGCCGCAATGCCGGCGACCACCAAAATGACCGGATAAGTCAGCGAATTGCGCATTTCTTGCGCAACACGTTCGTCGTATTCCATTTGTTTGGCGGCATCGGCCAAGGCCGGTGCCAGCTTGCCGGTCATTTCACCAGTCGCGGCCAACTGCTCGACATATTGCGGAAATTCAATTTTTGATTCGGCCAGCGCCTTCACAAACGGGTTACCGGCATTCAAACTGCGGTAGGTACGGCGCAATCCCACCCCTGCGGGCTGGCCGACACGCGCCAGCGCAATGGAGTCGATTGCGTCGACCAAGGTAATGCCGGCGCGCAACAGGGTCGCCAATTCCCGAATGATCATAATCTTTTCGGTGGTGGCAACCTTGGTTCTTTTGGCAAACCCGAGTACAGACGCTGATTTTGAGACATTTTCTGCCGGAACGCCGCCATCTTGCTCAAGTTTGGTCGGCGTCAGCGATTGTTCGCCAAGCCGAAGCAATGCCTCCTGTGCGCTGGCGGCATCCATCTTGCCCTCAACCGTTGCACCTTGCGAATTAATCGCTTCAAATCGAAATTGTGGCATGGGTTATTTTGTTTTCATTTCAATCATTTGCAAATGCAGCGTCGTTGATGCACGATTTTGATGCACGATTCGCGGATCGGATTTCAATTCATCCAAGCTGGTAATACCGACGCCACCGCCTTGCCGTTGCCTTACTACGCAGCCAGCTTTGCGCTGGCAAGGCGATTGAGGCTAACGCCCTGTTCAGCAGCCTGCATAGCCAGCGCCCGATGGGTCTCAGGCGGCACCCGCACGCGAAACTCACCGCTGTAATGCTTTTCAGCCAATGGCGCAGGCACAATTTCGCCACTTGCCTGCAAATCCGCGACCGTGTCGGCGACGATCTGTCGTATGCCCTTTAGTGCGGCTTCAGGGGTCTTGGCTAGCCAGGACAGAGACGGGAATTCGGCGCATAAGCCGACATGTTCGCCATCCTCGGATGACCAAGTGACCCGATAGGTGTAGTGATCAACGCTCATTCTTCATTCCCTCCAGTTTGTCGATAGCCAAGAGCACTTGTCGAACCTGATACGCCTTGGCATTGGCATTGCCTTTGTCGTCCTGTATGTTGATCCGCGGGTCGCCCAACCATGGCGTCTTGAAGATCAAATGACTGGTTCCCTTTTGTCGAGGCTTCCCGAAAAATGTTTCACAGACCCGCTTGAGTTCAACGAACCGTACATTTGTCGGCTCCCGGCGCATCTGATCGAGGATTTTCCTGGCGGCAACCATGGGTGAATGGTATCAATAGTGGAACCACTTTTCAATAGTTGCTGGCGTAATGTGCATGCCACCCAATATCGAATTCGTCCCTGTCAAGTATGCAGCGCGTAGGGTGGGCAGGATTCATCTGCCCACGTTTACGGCAAACCGTGATTCCAGGCGAGTTCGTGGGCACGGCGAAGGACTGCCTTTGCCCACTCTACCGGCGTAGCGACTTTCGTAAGGTGGGCAGGATTCATCTGCCCACGCGTTGATGATGTGTCCATGACACCGCGCCATGAACAATCTCACCCAATGTCGCCGGATGGGATTCCTCACCAAAAGCCGTTCGGAATGACAAGCCCGGAAGGAGCACCGCGTATTCCGGGGCAACAAGTTCAAATTCACCGCGCCGCGTCTTCGGCCAACATCGCATCCTCAGCACACAGGCCCTGACTTTGCGAACCGGCCACACGCAGCTCTTCTTCCACACTGGTTACGCCATGCGCCGCCTTGATCAACCCGTCTTCCCGCAATGTGCGAAATTTCCAGCCACTCACCGCACGGCGAGCAATTTCCGCCAATTGCATCGATGACGCTCTGGCAACAATGGCATCCTGAATTTCCGGCGTGACCGTTAACAACTCGTGAATGCCGGAGCGCCCCCGATAGGCGCTGGCATCATCTTTGCCGGAGGTTGGCGCAGACAACTTTGGATTTTTCGGCATGGCTGTTGGGTATGCTACCGAAAGCGTCGCGAATTCTTGTTGTAACCAATTGGGTGTGGCGGCCGGCGCAGATTTGCCAGCGTCGAGCTTGCGAATCAACCGCTGCGCCAA
>JANPNU010000402.1:0-8477 GCA_031427615.1 Burkholderiales bacterium | reverse complement strand
GCCAACAATGGCCACACTGCCACAACGAAACGGTTGGGTACTCATACTGCATCACCACTTTCACTCGATACCACTGGTTTGTTTTGCAGGCCCAATTTGACCAGCACTTTTGCCGCTGCATCCTGCTCGGCGGCGCGACGGGTGGTGCCGCACCCTTCGACCTTAAACGCCGGGCGCTCGGTAATACATTCAATAAAAAACTGCTGCTGATGGGCCGCACCTTCAATGCGTTTAACCATATACGTTGGCAGCGGCTGATGTCTGCCCTGCAACCATTCCTGTAGCTGGGTTTTGGCGTCCTTGCTGGGCATCGATTGTGAAGGGTCGTCAATACGATTGGCAAACAGGCGCGCCACCAGTGCCAAAGCCGCGTCAAATCCGGCATCGACCAGCACTGCGCCAATCACCGACTCAACGGCATCCGCCAAAATGGACGGTCGCAACGCACCGCCGGTTTTTATCTCCCCTTCACCGAGCCGCAGCGCCGCCCCCAAACCAAGATCCGTGGCAATTTGTGCCAATACCACTTGATTAACCAAATTTGCGCGTAATCGGCTGAGATCGCCTTCGGCCATATCCGGAAAACGGTCGAAAATGAGTTTTGCGACGGCAAGATTCAATAAACCGTCACCCAGAAACTCGAGCCGCTCGTTATGAAGTGAGCCAAAACTGCGATGGGTCAGCGCCCGGGTCAGTAGTGCGGCATCGTTAAAAAAATGGCCGAGCGTTTGCTCAAGCGGATGCCGTGCACCAGTCATACCGGACTATTTATCAGCCGTACTGACGGAAAAATCAATCAGCAGGGTGTATCCGGGAACAAGCGCAACGCGTGGTTGCCAGGCGGCAGAAACAACGGTGTTGTTGTTTTCTTTGGTGATTTCAAGATCCACACCTTTGACGGCAACAATATTGTCAATCGAGGCACGCCGGTCAAAACTTAAACGAATATCCGCAACCGTGCCCGATTTCATCTCTTCACCCGCCGCCATAGAGGAGATGACTTTTTTCATGGAGAAATATTCGATGTAATGCGGCATCAGCTTCAATCCGACGAGCAGCGCCACACCGCACACAACAAAATAAAGAATTAACGTCACAAAACCGACCCCACGCTGATTAGCGGGCAAACGCCCGGCGGGCGCAAGGTGACGTTGATTTGATGATTTATTCATTGCGACTTCCTCAAGGGTTTTAAATTGATACAAGCGCGTATCCACTGAACAACCATACGAACAAAATGCATGTAAACGTTTACAGATACGTGCTTACTCAATGGTTTGACCAACACGCTTCATATTGCCAAAATTCATCCAAACCAACACCGCTTTGCCAACAATATTTTCTTCCGGAACAAATCCCCAGTAACGGCCATCGTCGCTATTATCCCGACTGTCACCCATCATCAGATAATGTCCGGCGGGAACGGTACAGGTCATGCCTTCGTCATTGTAAGTGCAATTGGATTTATGTGGGAATTCGCGGACGCTGCCCAAATTCAACGATGGATAATTGGGATCAACCATCATCGCATGGGGCTTCTCCCCTAACTTCTCGGTGTAAGATTCAAAAAAGCGCACGCCACCCTCGGTTTCCGTATAGGTGCCGGTTGACTTGGTCTCGATCGCTTTGCCATTAACCGTCAGGCGTTTATTTTTAAATGAAATCACGTCGCCTGGCAAACCAATGACCCGTTTGATGAAGTCCTTGCTTGTATCTACAGGATAACGAAACACCATGACGTCACTTCGTTTGGGAAGATTGACATCAAAAATCTTTTTGTTGATCACCGGGATGCGAATGCCATAGGTGAATTTATTGACCAAAATAAAGTCACCAACCAACAATGACGGCACCATCGAGCCGGTAGGAATCTTGAAAGGCTCATATAAAAATGAGCGAAGGGTGAACACAATCAAAATGACCGGGAAAAAGCTCTTTGCCATTTCAACCAACACCGGATCGTGGCAACCGGCAACACGATTTTTACGGAAAAATAACGCATCAACCAGCCAGATGGTGCCCGTAATCAGCGTTGCAGACAGCAAGACAGCGGCAAATCCCATTACTTCTTTAAACGTCAGCATGGCCAATGAAGCGATAAACAAAACCGGCCATGCGACTTCGAGCATTGCTTGCAGGGATGACGGCGACGAATTTCCCGCCGGCAAATTTTGCCCGGCTGCCGTGGCGATCGATTCACGACCGACAAAAAAACTTGCAACAATCACTGCAAGACTTGCCGCAACGGCAATCCAACCAACCAATTCCCAATTCATGTGTGTGATCCGATTTCTTTAAAGTTTGCCAATTTACATTTTGTTGCCGGTCGTCAATCGAATGCATTCGCCATGTGACCAAAACCCGGTCAGGCAGGATGAATAACGATATTTACGCCAAACCTGTCTGAAATTATTTGTCACCAATCTGCAAAATTGCCAGAAAGGCTTCTTGTGGAATCTCGACATTCCCGACCTGTTTCATGCGCTTTTTGCCGGCCTTCTGTTTTTCCAACAATTTGCGTTTGCGGGAAATATCGCCACCGTAACATTTGGCGATCACGTTTTTGCGCAATGCCTTGATATTTTCACGGGCAATAATATTGCCACCGATCGCCGCCTGCACGGCCACGTCAAACATTTGACGTGGAATCAACTCCCGCATTTTTGACGCCAATTCACGGCCACGATATTGGCTGCTGGCACGATGAACAATCAGCGACAGCGCATCGACCTTCTCGGAATTGATCAAAATGTCCAGCTTGACAAGATCACCCGTGCGGAATTCCTTAAAATCATAGTCCAACGATGCGTAGCCGCGTGATACCGATTTTAATTTGTCGAAAAAATCCATCACAACTTCATTCATCGGCATATCGTATTTCAAGACAACTTGGCGGCCGTGGTACTGCATATCAATCTGCATGCCGCGTTTTTGATTACACAAAATAATGACCGCACCCACATACTCTTGCGGCATCATCATGGTTGCCGTGATGATCGGTTCACGAATTTCCTCGATTTTGGTAATTTCCGGCAATCGTGACGGATTTTCGATCTCTATGACCGTCATGTCCTTCAGCACCACCTGATAAATCACCGTCGGTGCGGTCGTGATCAGCGACTGGTCAAATTCGCGTTCCAGCCGCTCCTGGACAATTTCCATGTGCAGCAGGCCCAAAAACCCGCAACGAAAACCGAAGCCCAACGCTTGTGACGTTTCTGGTTCAAATCTGAGACTGGCGTCGTTCAGCTGTAGCTTGGTGAGTGCGTCCCGCAGGCCGTCGTATTGGTTTGATTCCACCGGGTACAGCCCGGCAAAAACCTGTGGCTTAATTTCCTTGAAACCCGGCAAGGCTTCGGCGGCGGGATTGTCGAGCAGGGTAATGGTGTCACCGACTTTGGCTGAAATCAATTCCTTGATTCCGGCAATCACGAAGCCAACCTCACCCGCCTTCAATTCCGACCGTAGTTGTGATTTTGGCGCGAACACACCAACCTGCTCACATAGTTGCGCCGAATTTGTCGCCATCAGCAAAATTTTGTCTTTGGGTTTGAGCACACCGTCGACGACCCGCACCAACATCACCACCCCGACATAGTTGTCAAACCAGGAATCGATGATCAATGCTTTGAGTGGTTTATTGACGTCGCCCCGGGGTGGCGACACCCTCGCAATGACGGTCTCAATCACGTCATCAATACCGATGCCAGTCTTGGCACTACAGCGCACCGCATCGTGGGCCTCGATACCAATAATGTCTTCGATTTCATCAATTACCCGGTCCGGGTCGGCAGATGGCAGATCAATTTTGTTTAGCACTGGGAAAACTTCAACGCCCAGATCGGTTGCGGTATAACAATTGGCCACCGTTTGCGCCTCAACGCCCTGCGAGGCATCAACAACCAACAACGCACCCTCACAGGCCGACAGGGAGCGCGACACTTCATAGGAGAAATCGACGTGTCCGGGGGTATCAATCAAATTCAGAAAATAGGTAATGCCGTCTTTGGCAAGATAGCTCAGGGCTGCGGTTTGCGCCTTAATGGTAATGCCGCGCTCACGCTCCAATGCCATCGAGTCAAGTACCTGTGATTCCATTTCGCGAGATGACAGGCCACCACAACGTTCGATTATCCGATCGGCCAGAGTCGATTTGCCATGGTCAATATGGGCGATGATGGAGAAATTACGAATAAGATTCATTAAGGCGCTTTACAAATATTCGGCAAATAGCTAAAAAACAGTGGCAAACGGGTGACAGAATGGCAACAACAGGGCAACTTTTTGGCGCATCAGGCGCGCGGAGGGCGTAATCGGCCCAAATTCGCCAGACAAATCACGAAACAAATACAAATAAGGGCACCACGGGTGCCCTATTCAATATTTCCGCTCAGACAACCTTGGATTTTAGCCGAAAGCGGCTTGTTTTACGAGGATGAGTTGCACTTGCCAACCACCTTGACCGCATCCAGCTGGCACGCAGCCAGCCACAATGACTCGTTGAAATGGTAGTGACAGATCTCAGATCCTGTTTCGAGCGATCCCAACAGCAAAACCGGCACCCATTCGCCGTATTTACCTTCCAGTGCCGGATGGTCATCCAAATCAACAGAACGCAAGTCGACCGCCACATGATGGCGGTCGATTGCGTCTAGGCAGGCCGCCTTCATGGTGTCACACAAACTGCAATAGCTGCGGCCAACCAGAGTTAACCGTAGCATGAAAGCTATTTTGTATCGGGTCGAAGGGTGAGGTACCGGGCAGGGGCATCATCCCGCTTGACCAACAATGCAATTGGACGCTTGTTATCCAACTTGGCCACCACCTCGTCAAACTGCACGACCGATTTAATTTCGGTGGTATTGACCAACAAAATTGCGTCGCCGCGGCGCAAGCCAACACGTGCCGCCGCACCGGATGCTTCGGAAATAACCACGCCGTGGGTAATGGACATTGCTTTGCGGTCGTCGTCGTCGATTTCTTCCAAAATCAGACCCAAACTATTTGGCTTCATTGCGGGCTTATCCTTTCCCGGCGTTTTGTCTGTTCCGACTGGACGGGCGTCGGCTGGATCGACTAATTCCATCACAGTTGTCACAATTTCTTTATTTGCGCCATTACGCCAAATTGACAACGTCACTTTGGAGCCGGGTGCCTTCGGAAAAATGATGCGCTGGATATCGGTCGTAACCTTTACCACCTTGCCATCTACCTTTTGAATCACATCACGTGGCTTCAGTCCGGCCTTGGCGGCGGGTGCGCCCTCCTCGACCGAGTCAACCATGACCCCGGGATCTTTTTTGGGCAATCCCAGCGCTTCGGCAAGTTCTTCCGTGATGGGGAAAGGGCTCAATCCGATACCAATCCGGCTGCGCTGCACCTTGCCTGACTTCATGAGCTGATTGGCGACTTCCATCGCAGTGTTGGACGGAATGGCAAACGAAATACCCAAATAACCACCGGTACCGGTAAAGATCTGCGAATTGACCCCGACGACTTCACCCCTGGTGTTAAACAGCGGCCCACCGGAATTGCCCGGATTGACGGCGGCATCTGTTTGGATAAACGGCACCAATTCGCCAGTTTCGCGCGACTTGGCACTGACAATTCCAGCTGTAACGGTATTTTCGAACCCAAACGGTGAGCCAATGGCCAAGACCCACTCACCGACTTTTAAGCGATCCGAATTTCCTATCGTGACCTTTGGCAATCCCGATGTCTCGACTTTTAACACGGCGACGTCAGTGCGTTCATCGGCACCAATCACCTTGGCAATAAACTCGCGTTTATCGTTCAACGTGACCTTGACTTCATCGGCATAGACAGGTGCCGGGCGGTTGTTGCTGTCGCGCCCCTGCACCATTACCACGTGGCGGTTGGTGATAATAAAACCGTCGGAGGAAATGATAAAACCCGAGCCCTGTCCAACATCGCGCAGTGGGGCTTCATTATTGGGGGTGCGTTCACGCGGTTCACGTGGATTGCGGCGTGGGTTTTGCGGATTCTGTGGGTTTTGTCGCGGCTGAGGAATGGCCTCAGGTGGCATAAAACGGCGAAAAAATTCGTAAAACTGTTCGCTGTCCTCTGGATTAATACCGGTCGCGACAGAGTTGCTTCGACGTGATTTGGTACTGACGTTTACCACCGCAGCGCCCTCTTTTTCCACCAACTCTGAAAAATCCGGCAACGTGGCGCGGGCCGCGCCAGGCTGCGCATGGACAGACGACATCAGAAAACCAAGGGTGACAAAAAGTGCGCTAATGAATAACAATCGATAGGTGATTGCATGACGGCTGATTGAGCGATGACTAATATTCATGTGTATTGGCATTCCTACGTTTTGATTAAAATCACCGGACAATGCCGGCAGGTTAAAAATTTTCTAGAAGGCATCAAAGTTAGATACCTGTTATTTGCGCAGCGAAATACTGTCAGCAATGGCCTGCACAGCCGCAACCGGGACCTCGCCCATCACTGTCGCCTGATGTTCTGGCAACGACCGGATCGCAAAACTGACCGGGCCGTCGTCCTTCAGGCCGGCTGACGCCACCACCGGTACGCCTGACGAAGGCTCAATAAACACCGACACACTCAACAAACCATCTGAAAAAACCAAATGTGACACAGACTGCTTTCGACCAGCCAGGTTCCGTGCCATTTCAGTGATTTTACGAAAACCCGCAGGCAGATTGGTCACCTGCCAGCCGGTATCAACCGATTTTAAGTCCGTTTTCACCAAATAATCCCGCTGCCAACCCTTTTCGTCGAAGCGGGAACGAATATTTTGTTTGGCGGCCGCCCCTGTTACATCCAGCTGGGTAAACATAAATTGCTCGAGCAATTGACTGCGGCCGTTATACAACCGTGCGCGCAACAATAATCCCGATCCCAATTCGGCGCACAGTTTTTGCATGTAACGCATGGCGTCTTTGGGCTCCAAAATCACCCATTGGCAATCATGGCCGGCGACACGTTCGACCACACCCAGCTTCACCCGATAATTTTCGGTAATTTCGGTTGTGCTTCCTGTGACCAACGACGGGAAAAAACGGCCGGTTGCACGCCGGTCAACTCGAATCATCTTCTGATCCGGCTGGTAACAAAACATTTCGTTGTTTCTACGCACGACTTCCATCACCGGACCGTCCATCATTTCAAGTCGTTCGTGCTCGTTGCCTTGCCGATCAACCAAATGGGTAATGCGCGTTGTCGTCGAACCGTCACTGGTTTGATGAATAAAAACGCCAGTGTATGGCAGTTCACGCGCAGAACGGGCAATCCGTTCCAGCCATTCCGATGGGTTTTTTGGCGGGGCGGCAAGGCTGGCGCCCAAAAAACAAGCCGCCATCATTGCGACCAGCCAACTTTGCCGCGTCCGAACGGTCGCCATGATGCGCATCAACATATCGGTTTGATTCGATTTTGGTTCATCAAGCCGATTGCGCTCATTGAGCTGCGTTGGTTCATTGATCCGGTTTGGGTCACAAACACACTCATTGTCCTGCGGCGGCGGGTGGCGCAATGCCGCGGGTGGAAGCGGTTTGCAATCCTTGTCGATTGGCAAACTGACGATGAATCACCAAATAATCATTCACCTGCTCGTTCCCCTTCGCGACTACCGGCACAATTGCCAGCGGTGGGTTTTGCTGCACCACCTGCACCGGCGCAACAACGCCACTTTGCTGTTTCATGGCAATAACCGCAATCGCTGAAACCGTCACAATTGACGCCGCCATTGCCATCGCCAAGCGTGTCTTGCTTTGCCGGCTGGCCTGGTTCAATGCCGCGGGTGCGATCACGGTTGGTTCCGCTGCCAACTTTGCAAATATGGATTCGGCTGATTGACGACGACGCGCCATTTCTCCCAATGATTCACCACGCAACACATCACCAATCAGATGGTAACTGTCCCACGTCGTCCGACACTTTGCATCGGCACCAAGATGACGAATGGTCTCAATCGCCTCCTCACGATCCAACTCGCCATCCAGCAGTGTTGAAATATTGTCATTCATACTAAAAATCTCCATTAATCTGCGCGCTCATTTTATGCGCGATTTTCGTTTATCGCGACAGTACCCATTGAGCAGCTGTGTTTTTCCCTGCTGATTGACTTGCTACCACCTGGTGTCCTTGTCGGTGCCCAATTGCGGGCGCAGCTCGGTGGCAACCGCTTCTCGCGCCCGAAAAATGCGCGAACGAACCGTGCCAATCGGGCAATCCATGATTTGTGCAATTTCTTCGTACGAAAGGCCTTCGATCTCGCGAAGGGTGATGGCTGTTCGCAATTCGGCCGGTAAAGCCTCAATCGTACGATTAACGATTTCACCAATTTGTTTGCTCATTAGTATCGAATCCGGCGTCGCCATATCACGCAGTCCGCTGGCATCTTCGAAATTTTCCGCTTCCTCAACGCCATAACCGGTTGAGGTGGGGGCACGCCTTCCCTGACTAATCAGGTAGTTTTTTGCGGTGTT
>JANPNU010000401.1:0-5033 GCA_031427615.1 Burkholderiales bacterium | reverse complement strand
GAGTGCGGTCAACGGCTTCCTGAATCACGATCTGCTGGAGAGCGTGGATCCGCGCAACACCGGCGATCGAAACATCACCATGCGCGCCGTGCTCGACAAAGCCGCGCATCGCATCGGCGACCGCTTCCGGCGTTAATCCTTTGAGCGACGTGATGGCGGCTTCAAAATCATTTAGCCTTTCTGAGTGCGGTGGCGGGGCGAACCTTTCCTCGCGCAACGTGTTCAGTATCGCCGCCAAAAACGCCGCATCCGAGCCGGGTCGAATAAAATAATGTTCATCCGCGACCGCCGCGGTCTCGGTGCGGCGTGGGTCGATCACCACCACTTTGCCGCCACGCGCTTGAATCGCCTTTAATCGTTTGGCCACATCGGGAACGGTCATCATGCTGCCGTTGGAGGCGATGGGGTTTGCGCCCAATATTAAAAAGTAGTCGGTGTGATCAATGTCTGGAATTGGAATCAAGAACTGATGGCCAAACATAAAAAACGACACCAGCTGTTGTGGCAGTTGATCAACCGACGATGCCGAAAAAGTGTTCTTGGAACGAATCAACTTTGCCAAAGGCGGAAAATTGAGCAGATGGCCAAAGTTGTGCACGTTTGGATTGCCGGCATAAAGGGCAACGGCATCGTTACCATGTTCAAGAACTATTTTTGCGAGGGAGTCCGCCGCCAGATCAAACGCCTCGTCCCAGCTGATTTCCTGCCAATCGGTACCAGATCGCCGCATCGGCCGGCGCACACGATCCGGATCTTCGTGAATGTCCTTGAGCGCCACGGCTTTGGGGCAAATGTGACCGCGCGAAAAAGGATCGGCATCGTCACCACGAATGCTGACGATTTTGTGGCCTTCTATCTTGATCTCAAGTCCACAAATAGCCTCGCAAAGATTGCAGGCGCGATAGATGGTGCGGGCTCCGGTCGTTTTTGCATCCATGTCAGATTCCTGTGTTCAGGTGTTCAAACAAAATCTTGCAACCGATCACAATCAATACAATTCCGCCAAGAATTTCGGCGCGTTTGGCAAACAGTTTGCCCAATTTTGCGCCGAACCATACTGCCGGCAGGCAAAGCGCAAAGGTGACCAGGCCGATGGTGGTGACCGTGACAACCAGTCCGGAATCCAGCAGCGAAAAGCCCACACCCACCGCAAAGGCATCGATGCTGGTGGCGGTGGCGAGAACAAACAGTTTGTTGGTGCGAAAGGGCGAATGCAATTTTTCGTTGCCAACGTTTTTTGCTTCGCGGATCATGTTGATGCCGATCGCGGTCAGCAATATAAAAATGATCCAGTGGTCGAATGCGGCCAGCCATGTTGCCAACGCGAGCCCCAATACAAATCCGGCCAACGGCATGACCGCCTGAAAGACGCCGAAGAACAACGCCATTTTGAGCGCGTCGCGTACCGAAACCTTTGAAACCGAAATACCGCTGGCGATTGATACAGCGACCGCGTCCATCGCCAAACCGAATGCCGTCAATAAAAGTGTTGGAGTGATCAATTTAGCTTGGCAGTGCCAACTCAGTAAGTCAATTGATAACGACTGTCACGAATATCGAGTGTGCAGTCTGCGCCATAGGGTATCGTCAATTTTTTGCCGACATGACCAAATGGCAATCCTGTTAATACCGGTATCGGCAGGATTGAGCGCAACGTTTTGACGACGTGTTCAATGCCATACGGAAAACGATCTTTGTCCGGCTCACAGGACGTAAATTCGCCCAGCACAATGGCGCGCTGTGACGTCAAAATTCCGGCATGATAAAGCTGCAGCAGCATTCTCTCAACGACATATGGTTTTTCGCCAATCTCTTCAAAAAACATGATGCCGCCTTGAATGTCGGGGATAAAACGTGATCCGCCCAAGTCGGATACCAGCGACAAATTGGAACCCCATATTGGACCGCTAATACATTGCTTGGCGTACGGGTGCGACGTCTCGATTTCGAATGAAACTGTTTTCCCCTTTGCGATAGGCCAAAAATTCTTCTGCATAAACTGGTGATCAACGGCGGTCTGGCCGTCCATGATTGCGTCACCAAAATCAGACGCAACGCCAGGCCCGGCAAGGGTAATGGTGTTGCTCATTGCCAATGCCGCCAAATTGATTGCGGTGAAATCGGAAAATCCACAAAGTATTTTTTTTGATGCCGCAACAGCCTGCCAATCAATGCGATGAACGATGCGTGACAAGCCATAACCCCCGCGCGACATCATTAGCATATCAATTGTTGGATCGGCCAGCAGGGCATGAAAGTCGGCCAGCCTAACCTCATCGGGCGCGGAAAAATATTCGAATGACTCGGCGGCATGCGGCGCAACCACACAAGTGTAACCAAGTTGTTCCAGCCGCGACACCCCACACGCCAGGCGCGCGGGATCGGGTGAGCCTGCCGGTGAAAAAATACCAATGGTGCCACCGGCCGGCAAAGTGCGCGGCGTGTTAAAGCGGGACGATTGCATTGGCTTATTTTCGCAAAGCTTGAGCGTCCACAACGGCGAGGGCGGTCATGTTGATGATACGACGCACGGTGGCAGTCGGCGTGACGATATGGGCGGGCTTGGCCGCACCGAGCAAAATGGGCCCGATGGTAATACCGCTACCCGCGGCTGTTTTCAACAGGTTAAAGGCAATATTGGCCGCATCCAGTGTCGGCATGATCAACAAATTTGCATCACCCTTCAAAGTCGAATTGGGCATGATCTTTGCACGCACCTCATCAGACAACGCGGCATCGCCGTGCATCTCTCCATCCACTTCCAATTCCGGTTTGCGGACTCGGATAAGTTTGAGTGCATCGCGCATCTTGCCGGCGGTGGGGGCGTCAGATGAACCAAAGGTCGAATGCGAAAGCAGGGCAACTTTTGGAACAACACCAAAGCGGCGCATTTCCTCGGCCGCAAGAATTGTCATTTCGCAAATCTGCTCGGGAGACGGATTGTCGTTGACGTAAGTGTCACAAATAAACACCGTTCGTTTGGGCATCATCAGTACGTTCATCGCATAAAAATGGTTAACGCCCGCGCGTCGTCCAATGACCTGGTCAATGTAATGTAGATGCAACGAATGGGTGCCGAAGGTGCCGCAGATCATGCCATCGGCTTCGCCACGATGTAACAACATCGCACCAATTAACGTTAATCTGCGGCGCATTTCAATTTTTGCGTATTGCTGTGACACCCCGCGGCGCGCGGTTATATCAAAATACTCCTTCCAAAAGTCGTGATATCGCTCGTCGAATTCAGGATTAATAACTTCGATATCGATGCCCATACGAATTCGCAGGCCAAATTTTTCGATTCGCTGCGCCAACACGGCAGGGCGGCCGATCAATATGGGCTTGGCCAATCCTTCATCCACCACCGCTTGGACGGCGCGTAATACACGCTCCTCTTCACCCTCGGCATAGACAATCCGTTTTGGATTCTGTTTCGCCTTGGCAAACACCGGCTTCATGATGAGTCCGGAATGGTAAACAAACTGGTCCAGCCGCTCCAGGTAAGCGTCCCAATCGGTGATCGGCGAGGTCGCGACACCAGAGGCCATTGCCGCTTTGGCCACGGCCGGCGACACTTTGGAAATGAGGCGTGGATCAAACGGGCGCGGAATGAGATAGTCCTTGCCAAACGACACGCCCGATTCGCCATAGGCCATCGCCACAATGTCTGATTGTTCGGCCTGCGCCAGTTCGGCGATGGCATACACCGCAGCCAACTTCATCTCTTCGTTGATGGTGGTGGCACCAACATCAAGCGCGCCACGGAAGATAAACGGGAAACACAAAACATTGTTCACTTGATTCGGGTAATCGGATCGGCCGGTGGCAATCACGGCGTCGTCGCGCACCGCGCGAATTTCTTCCGGGAGGATTTCCGGCGTCGGATTGGCCAGCGCCAGAATCAATGGCTTGGCCGCCATTGCCTTAACCATATCGGCCTTTAATACGCCGGCCGCCGACAAACCCAGGAACACATCGGCACCACCAATCACCTCGGCCAATTTTCGTGCGTCGGTCGGTTGAGAATAACGCGCCTTATTTGCGTCCATCTCGGTGACGCGGCCTTGGTAAACCACGCCGACAATATCCGTTACCCAAATATTGGACATTTTCATGCCAAGTGCGACCAGCATATCCAGACAGGCAAGGGCGGCCGCACCCGCACCGGAAGTAACCAATTTGACTTGGGAAATGTCTTTGCCAACCACTTCCAAGCCATTGACAATCGCCGCACCAACAATGATTGCCGTGCCATGCTGGTCGTCGTGGAAAACCGGAATTTTCATGCGTTCACGAAGTTTTTTCTCAACGTAAAAACACTCCGGCGCTTTGATATCTTCTAGATTGATGCCGCCAAAGGTGGGCTCAAGCGAGGCGATGATGTCGACCAATTTGTCCGGGTCAAGTTCGTTTATTTCAATATCAAACACATCAATGCCGGCAAATTTTTTGAACAGAACGGCTTTGCCCTCCATCACCGGTTTGGATGCGAGCGGGCCAATCGGCCCCAGTCCCAATACCGCCGTGCCGTTGGTGATGACACCCACCAAATTGCCACGGGCGGTCAGATTGCGCGCCTCGGCGGGATTTTCAACAATGGCCTCGCATACCGCGGCAACGCCAGGGGTATAGGCCAGTGCCAAATCGCGTTGTGTGGCGAGCGGCTTGGTTGGCGCAATTTCAATTTTGCCCGGATAAGGATACCGGTGATAATCGAGTGCGCTTTTTTTTAAATCGTCTTGCGTTGACATGGGCTGTTCTCCTGCGGGAAGTCTAACATGTGAGAGCAGTGGCGTTGAGACGCGCAGTAGTCTGAATTGATACTTTCATCGGTAGGATCAGAATTGCTTTGCAGAGGCAAAATTTGCACATAAAGTATGCCGCAGGCGGGCTTGAAGTTTTGGCAAAAACAAAATGCATTGATGTGACAATAACCACGCGTTTGGCAATATCCAGCCAGAGCGTTTGTTGGAACCCAGCGGAGAGACAAACCCAATTTGCCAGTAATTGGGTTTGTTGAAAAAAATCAAGTT
>JANPNU010000400.1:0-2435 GCA_031427615.1 Burkholderiales bacterium | reverse complement strand
GTCATGGCGCTTTTCTCTGAGTGGTGTCAACGATTATGCCGCGTGCAATATATTCATCACGCATATGTTTACGCAAGTTTTTCAAATTTAATGCAAAGACGATCGCACCCAAAGCGCACAGGACTCCGAGCACCATATAGGCCTGCGGTGCGCCGATTTGTGCGGCCAACCAGCCAGCGGCAAGGTGGCCGAGTGGTGCTGCGCCAGTAAAAAATGTCGAATAGACACTGACCACCCGTCCGCGCTTGTCGTCATCCACAACGGTTTGAATAATGGTATTCACACACGCCGATGTGCCCATCAATCCAAGACCGACCAGTGCCATGGCAACCGCAGCAAGCGGCAAATTGCGCGTGATCGAAAAATAGCCAAAACACAGCGCACCGACTGCGGCGATCGCCGCAGTCGCCACGACCCAGCGTGCCAAGCCACGTACATCGCTTTTGCGGGCGAGCATCACGGCACCAAAAAAAGCGCCGACACCCACCGCACTGACAAAAATGCCGTGTAACTCTGCGCCGCGCTCGAATGTCACCACGGCAATGGCCGGCATCAAAATTGAAAATGGATTGATGGTAAAGCTAACCAGACCGACAATCAGCACCAGCGGCCAGATGACCGGACTTTGATAGGCAATGCGCCAGCCTTCAACAATATCGGCACCAATCGATTGTCCACTGTGGGCGGGTTTGGGATGACGCGGGGTAATTTTGGTGAGCTGATACACCACTGCCAAATATGAAATTGCATTCACGCCAAAACACGCAGCCTCCCCGACCGCGGCAATCAACACCCCGCCAATCGCCGGGCCGATCAGCCGCGTGGCGTTAATGTTGGCGGAGTTAAGCGCAATCGCATTGGGAAGATCGGTCTTGTTATCGACCAATTCAACAAAAAATGAATGGCGGGTGGTGACCTCGATGGCGCTGAGAATGCCCTGAAAAAAAGCGAACGCACCGAGCAGGTTCACCGTCATGTGGCCGCTCCAGGTCAGCGCCGCCAATGCGCCGGCGTGAAAAAACAAAATAGTCTGAACGGTGATGAGTAATTTTTTTCGGCTAATACGATCCGACAGGGCACCGGCAATCGGAGTGGTGAATAGAAACGGAATCAACGCCAAAAATCCAACTGTCCCGGTCGCCGCCGACGAGCCGGTCAGCCGGTAGGTCAGCCACATGATGGCGACCGATTGCATCCACGATCCAATTTGCGAAACTGTTTGGCCGATGTAATACCGTCGAAAATTGGCGGACCGTAACGCGCGCAGCGATTGGGGGAGATTGTCGAAGGACACTATTGGGTTTGCCGTAATGTTGACCACAACCCGGTCTGGTGCCGATGAGATTTCTCGTCGCCCAACAGCGGGCGCGGTCGGCATGACAGTCTTGCAGGGAGCGGCAAAATAATCACGGTCACGTCGAATGGTCTTTTGTGAGGAGTCTTATCCAGATGCATCGCGCCGACCGGAGGGCTGGTTCTTTGCCCACTGTCGGCTTTTATTGCACGAATATCAATTCTTGATGCTCATTCAAACGTGGGCAGATGAATCCTGCCCACCCTACGGTTACTGCCCACCCACCCAATGCTTTTGACACAGCCCGATCAATCAAAATTTTTTCGTAGGGTGGGCAAAGCGCCGCGTGCCCACGTCTCGTCCCAACCAATCAAACATCTGCGTGGGCAGATGAATCCTGCCCACCCGGTTACTACGCAGTCAACTTTTTTAATTGCGCCTGCATGGTGGTGTGTTTTTGCTTGAAGCCTGCCAGCCGTTCGCGTTCCTGCGCCACAACAGAGGGCGGGGCTTTGTCGGCAAACGCCGGATTGGTCAGCTTGACCTCGGCCTTGTCGATTTCGATGGCGAGTTTGGCGGACTCCTTGATGAGACGCGCGCACTCCGCCGCGACATCGATTTCCACTTTGAGCATCACCCGCGCACCACCGGCACCCGCGACTGCGGCATCCGCATCGGGTAATTGTGCAACGAGTGAAATTTCCGAAAGCCGCGCCAGTGCTTGTAGATAAGGCAAAAATGCCTGTAACTGCGCGCCAGAATTGGAGTTTTTGTCCACGTTGTCGGTTGTGATAAATGCCGGTACTTTTTCCGCCGGTGACAATTGCATTTCACTGCGCAAATTGCGGGTTGCGTTGGTGATCAATTTGAGTTGGGTGACAAATTGTTCGGCGTCGACGTCAATTTTTTCGGGCTGGGCAATCGGGTAGGGTGCCAGCATGATGGTTGGTTTGGCTCCCCTCTCTGCAAAAGGGGGGCTGGGGGGGATTTTTCCGGCGAGCGGCGCAATTTTTTGCCACAGCTCTTCGGTGATAAACGGAATGATCGGATGCGCGAGCCGCAACATCACTTCCAACACCCGCACCAGCGTGCGCCGTGTGCCGCGTTGTGCGGCCTCGTCACCCAACTGCGTACCAATTTG
>JANPNU010000399.1:0-2081 GCA_031427615.1 Burkholderiales bacterium | reverse complement strand
GTTGATGCCGAATGGCAAAAAATCACCTACATGATTTTTGAGCAGCCCGATGGTGTCGGTACGTTCAGCGAGCGGATCGCACGACTGCAACAGGTGGTCGCGGCGGTCAATTGGCCACAACTGAAAGTGACCGAACAAATGCGTGTGCCTGACCGGGTAACACTCAATTTGCTGCTGAATGATGTGGTGAAAGGTGGTGGGGAAGGGCTGATGCTGCATCGGGCAGATGCGCCCTATGTAACGGGGCGCAGCAATGCGTTACTGAAATTGAAAAAACACCTCGACACCGAGGCGGTGGTGGTCGCGCATATTCCCGGCCAGGGCAAATACCGGGGGATGCTGGGGGCGCTCGAGGTCAAAACCCCGGCAGGCGTGGTGTTCAAAATCGGCACAGGATTTACCGATCACGCGCGCAAAAATCCCCCGCCGGTCGGCAGCACCATTACCTACACTTACCGGGATTTCACCAAAAACGGCGTGCCACGTTTCGCCAGTTTTATGCGTGTTAGAGATGATCCGTAACCAAATAGCCGCGAGCACTCAATTGGGGGATGAAGTTTTCCGCCGTGTGTGCGTATGATGTGATGACTTGCAGCACCATTATCCTTGGAGGCATGATGAATATCACCCGAACCCGGCAAGCCTGTGCGGCATTGGCGATGATGGCATGGTCAGCAGTGGCTTACGCTGACTACTTATGTGAAACCAAGGAGCGCGATCCGACGCCGCAGCAAAAAGAAATATTCGCGCGCGGCGCGGCCGCCTTGCATGCTGCGTTTTTGCCGCCGCCCGAAGGCTGGGGCATGCAAAAACCCACACAGCGTTATCTCTCGGGCAAATTTTGTCCGGATTTTAAAAATGAACCGGTCACCATCAGCGCATCGGTGCTCTACACCATCCCGCCGACGCTCGAACAAAAACGTCTAAAGCGCGCGGCCGATGTTGCCATGCGCCGCGAGCTTGATGAATTGCGCACCCTGCCGCCGGATTTGCAGGCGCAAGTTGCCGCGCTAGAGGCTGACAATACCAATTTGAACAAAGACGCGCGCGCGGCTGAGCGCGAAAAAAATGGTGACCTGGCAAAAACAAAATTCGAACAGGCAAGGGATGCCTCGAGAAAAGCCTACAAAATCCGCGACGACCATTCCGTGGCAAATCGGGTCAAAGACCGTGCCGTTTATGCCAAGTATGACAATGCCTTAAAACAAGATCGGACATTGGTGTTCGATGTGGCACTCGAGGCCAACGGCAAAGCCGAGGTGTCGGATGCCGGTGCCGAGCGGATTGTGTTTGGACCGGCCAATGTCAAAACCACCCAGGCCACCGATAAAATTGTGCGCGTGGTTGCCAGGTTCCGCCGCAATGCAGACCTCACAGCCGAAAATTTAGCCGTTCTCAGGAAGCTCATTGACAGAACGAAACTTGAGGCCTTGGTTGCGGGCAAACTCCCCTCGATGGAGGAGTCGAATGCGTTGATGGCAAAACAAAATGATGCCATTACACAAATAACGGCCAAAGCCAGGGAGCAGGATAAATTGGCGGAGGACGAACGTTACAAGGAAGAGGCTGCCGCGCGTGCAGCCAAGGCGGGGGTGACCACTGCGCCGGCTGCCGCGGCCACGCCAGCACCTACCACAACCCCCGCGCCCTCAAGCCCCGCCGCCGCCCCTGCCGCGCCCACCAAGCCCGCTCCGGTCGCATCCGCAGGCAACACCACCGCACCCACACCGCCCGCCAAGCCACCTGAATCTCCGCCCGCCACAGATCCGGTCAAGGAAGTTAAAGATACGGTGAATAAGTTGAAGGGGTTGTTTGGACGGTAACCGAAAAGCGGTCCCCGGGCAGCGTCTCGGCAGTTGGAGTTCGCACAAACTTTGCCCAACAATTACCAACGCCACCCGATAAAGCCGGGTGGTTGTTGGTATTTGTTGGTGGCGGGTGGCTGACCAAGCGATACGTGGGTTCCCAAGATTAAAAGTAATGGTGCGGGATTGCGAGGAGCGGCGCGGGGTTCCGTCAATTTGCAGCGCTTTCATTCGCCATCCTATAGCCCATCGCCCGGTATCCACGCTGTCGTTTTT
>JANPNU010000398.1:0-3034 GCA_031427615.1 Burkholderiales bacterium | reverse complement strand
CCTGTTCGTCGTCGACCGCGAATGGCAGATTACCTATGAGACCTTTCGTGACATGGGCGCGGCTTATGCGGTTGGCCTCATACTCATTTACCTACTGGTGGTCGCGCAATTCGGCTCCTACCTGACACCATTGATCATCATGGCGCCAATCCCCCTGACCATCGTCGGTGTGATGCCGGGCCACGCCTTGCTTGGCGCGCAATATACGGCTACCAGCATGATCGGCATGATCGCGTTGGCCGGCATTATTGTTCGCAACTCCATCCTGTTGGTCGACTTTATTCGTCTCCAACTTGAAGCCGGTGTTGAGTTTAAGGAAGCAGTCATGCAGTCCGCCATTGCTCGCTCGCAACCCATTCTACTAACCGGCATCGCAGCAATGATCGGCGCATTTTTTATTCTTGACGACCCAATCTTCAATGGCCTCGCGATTTCTCTGATCTTTGGAATTTTTGTATCAACGTTGCTGACCTTGGTCATCATTCCGTTGTTGTATTTCATGGCCTACCACAAGCAATGGTCGGCAAATCAATCACCCATCCCTCCCCCAACCACAGATCCACAACCAGCAGGAGCCACATCATGAGTACTTGGCAAATTGTTCGTGTCATCGCAGGACTATTTATTTTGTTATCACTGGCGCTCGGAATTCCGACCAGTCCAATTTTTGTCAGCCAATGGTGGCTGGCGTTCACCGCCTTTGTGGGAATTAATTTGCTGCAAAGTGGCCTCACCAAGTGGTGCTTGATGGAAACAATTTTGCGCAAACTTGGCTTCCAGTCTGGCGTCTGAAACAACCGAGATCGCTAGTTTTTGATTTGGCGCAATATGGGTGACCAAACCCAGAATATTATTTAAATCCGAAGGAGTATTAATCATGCCAACTGCTGTTTCTGAATCTTCATCATTGCGAGTAATTAAGCCATTTTGGTCACCGCTCGCCGCCGGGCTTGCACTCGGTTTTGTCTTGTTGCTGACTTTTGTGCTGACTGGACATGGCGTCGGCGCAACTGGCGCATCCACCCGATTTTCCGCTTGGCTCGGCCTCACGGTGGCACCTGTCGCCACACAATCCAATGCCTATCTGGGCGCGATGGCTGAAGGTGGCAATTTGCTGAACTCTTGGATCACCTGGCAAATAATTGGCGTTGCCATCGGCGCCTTGGTTGCCGCCTTTCTGGCGGGTCGATTTCGCATGCAATTTGACGGCTCACGCAGTATTGGCACCACCCGCCGCCTGACCACGGCCCTCGTGGGCGGCCTGCTGGCAGGATTTGGCGCCCGCGTTGCGGCCGGTTGCACCAGCGGGCTGGGTCTTTCCGGTGCCGCCACATTGGGCATCGCCGCATTTGTTTTTCTCGCAACGTTTTTTGCTGTGGGGCTGATTGCCAGCCGCATGGTACGAGGAGTATGAAATGTTTCCAATTAATGAAACCGGCATTGTGTCCGGACTGATTTGCGGTTTTTTATTCGGTTACGTACTGGAAAACGCCGGATTTGGCAGCCCCATTAAATTGACCGCACAATTTCGCATGACAGACTGGTCAGTGTTTAAAGTTATGTTTACAGCAATAGTTGTGGCCGCGGGTGGCCTTTACCTCCTGCGCCTGATTGGCATCATGCCAGCCGATGCGGTTTATGTGCCATCGGCCCTGCTGGTGGCGGCGGCCATCGGCGGTGCCATGGTCGGTGCCGGCTTTGCGATAGGCGGCTATTGCCCAGGCACCTCGGTGGTGGCATTGTTTTCCGGCCGAACGGATGCGCTCGTTTTCATCATCGGATTATTGTTGGGTACATTTGTTTTTGCCGGCTTGTATGGTCCCGCCATCGAATCCATCATGGCGCTGGCAGAAATTCAAACCGGCGATACCTTTACCGATGCGTGGGGCATTCCTGAGCTGGTCGTGCTGGCATTGATGACCGCCGCGCTGATTGCAATATTTTATTTTGGCAACCTGTTCGAACGTCGGGCTGGCGGACCGGTGACGGCCGAACAAGCGGTTGCAGGTGCCGGATGTAAGCCAACCCCCTGATCGACGCACCTCGGCAAACCGCATTTTTCCATTTCATTCATTTCAAAAAGGAACACCACTGAAATCACGCACCCCTGCTCGCAGCCAGTTGGCTGATACCCTATCGAAGCTGTTGTTGGCGACGGCGCTGATCGCGTCGGCACCGGCATTACTGGCTGCAGACACCCCCGCCTCACCCAATTCCAAACAAGAGAAGGAAAAGAGCAAGAAGAGTGAAAAGGCCACAGAAAAAGAAATGAGTAAAGAAGGCGAGTCCGAGAAAAAAGCTGCCAGCAAAAATGCAACTAATCCCTGCGCCCCGACCAAGAAAAAGAAAAAGAAGTCTGACAACCCGTGCGCGCCAAAGTAAATAACGTCATGAGCAATGTCGCGTTGCTGGAGACCGCAACGCGACTGGCACACATTCAGCTTTTTTATGCCAATCAGGGAACCAATCTTGCAAGGGCGGCCATGGCAGGTTCAGACACTTTTGAGGAAATGCGTCACTACCCCAGCCATGATGTGGTGGATCAGGCGGCTGGCACCCGCTTTTACTACCACGCCCATCGGTCACGGCGCATGCCGGACACCGAGCACGGACACTTTCACCTTTTCGTTTATAACGAGAAGCAACCCGACAACTATTACCATTTGGCCGCACTCGCCCTCGACGCACGGGGTCAGCCGTTACGCTGGTTTACCACCAACCGATGGGCAGATTGTGATGCTGCCCGCCACGCTCAAAGCGATTCAAGCGGGCACTAGCAAAAAGGGGGACGTGCTCGGCATCGCGCGTATCGCTGCGATCCAGGGAGCCAAACGCACCGCCGATCTGATCCCGCTCAGCCACCCGATTCCGATCACCAAAGTCGAGGTCGCGTTTGAAACGCGTAACCGTCCGGCGCGCGTGATCTGTCACGCCACGGTCGAAACCATCGGCCGCACCGGCATCGAGATGGAAGCGCTCACCGCCGTATCCGCCGCCCTGCTCACCATCTACGATATGTGTAAAGCCATTGATC
>JANPNU010000397.1:0-8855 GCA_031427615.1 Burkholderiales bacterium | reverse complement strand
GCCCATCTTGAGGTCGATGGTGACGGCGCACATTTTCAAGCCGTGATCGTGTCGAATGTTTTTGAAGGTAAATCGCGGGTCGCCAGACATCAGATTGTCTACGGCGCGTTGGGTGACCGCATGCGTGAAGAAATTCATGCGTTATCCATGCAAACGCTGACTCTTGCCGAGTGGCAGGCCCGCCAAAATCAATCTGCCTAGTTCTTCCAAGGAAATTTGATGCAAAAACTTAAAATCCGGGGCGGCAAAACGCTCAACGGAACGGTGCGTATTTCAGGGGCAATAAATGCAGCCCTGCCCATCATTGCCGCATCTTTGTTGACTGCCAGGCCTTTGGCGCTCACCAATGTTCCACAGCTGAACGATATTGGCACCATGGTAAAACTGCTGGTACAAATGGGTGTGGTCGCGGAGCGCAACGGCGAGCAACTGACCCTGACGGCAACCAATATTGCGAAAAAAGTGGCACCCTATGATTTGGTCAAGACCATGCGCGCATCGATTTTGGTGCTGGGCCCGTTGCTCGCGCGATTTGGCGAGGCTAAGGTATCCCTGCCGGGCGGATGCGCGATTGGGGCGCGGCCGGTGGATCTGCATATCAAGGGACTGGAGGCAATGGGTGCCGTTATTCACATTGATGCCGGCTATATTCTGGCGTCCGCCAAGAAGTTACGCGGCGCGCGTATCCTGATGGAAACGGTGACGGTGACCGGCACGGAAAACCTGATGATGGCGGCGTCTCTGGCGGACGGCACCACGGTGTTGGAAAATGCCGCGCGTGAACCGGAAGTGGTGGATTTGGCGCATTGCCTGATTGCCATGGGCGCAAAAATCAGCGGACATGGATCAGACACCATCACGATTGTTGGTGTGGCCAGTCTTTCCGGTGCGAACTATGCGGTGATGCCGGATCGAATCGAGACCGGGACGTTTTTGGTCGCGGTAGCCGCAACCGGTGGGGACGTGACCCTCACCAATACGGCACCCAAAACGCTTGATGCGGTGATCGACAAATTGCGTGATGCCGGTGCAACTATAACGGCGACGGACAACTCTCTGCGAGTTATCAGCAACAAACGGCTAACTGCAATCAGCTTAAAAACAGCCCCCTATCCGGCGTTTCCGACCGATATGCAGGCCCAGTTTATTGCGCTCAACTGTATTGCCGACGGCACCGCGATCGTGACGGAGACAATTTTTGAAAACCGCTTTATGCATGTGCAAGAGCTGGTTCGCCTGGGGGCAAAGATTGGTATCGAAGGCAATACGGCGATTGTGCATGGCACGGACAAGCTCACCGGTGCCGACGTCATGGCAACCGACCTGCGGGCATCGGCGTGTCTGGTTATTGCTGGTTTGGTGGCAAACGGGGAAACGACGATTGATCGCATTTATCATCTTGATCGCGGTTATGACCACATCGAAGCCAAACTCACTTCATTAGGCGCGGACATCAGTCGCACTGAATAAAACAATGATTACCATCGCATTATCCAAGGGGCGTATTTTTGAGGAAACCCTGCCACTGCTGGCAGCGGCGGGGGTTGTCCCGAGCGAACACCCGGAAAAATCACGCAAGCTGATTATCGGCACCAATCGCGACGACGTCCGGGTGGTGATCGTGCGCGCGTCCGACGTGCCGACCTATGTTCAGTATGGTGCAGCCGATATGGGGGTCGCCGGCAAAGATGTGCTGCTCGAGTCCAATACGCAGGGGCTGTACCAACCGCTCGATTTGAATATTGGCAAATGCAAAATGATGGTGGCGGTGCGCGCTAGCGTGAATGGGGTGGCTGGATTTGATTATGCGGCTGCGGTCAGTGCCGGCGCACGTCTGAACGTGGCGACCAAATATGTCGAAACGGCGCGCGAACATTTTGCCAAAAAGGGAATGCACGTTAACTTGATCAAGTTATACGGCTCAATGGAGCTGGCACCGTTGACCGGTTTGGCCGATGCAATTGTTGACTTGGTGTCGACTGGCGGTACCATGAAAGCGAATAATCTGGTTGCGGTCGAAGAAATCATGCCGATCTCATCGCGATTAATTGTTAATCGGGCGGCATTAAAGCTGAAATACAAAACCATCCAACCATTGATCGACGCTTTTGCCCTGGCGGCGAATAAAGACGCGAATAGTTAAGCGGCAACGTGGCGCAAACCTCGAAGTAGAAACGCGTTGTTCCACGGGTAGTTTGGGCAATAAATGGTCGAAGGATGGCGCCGCTGCTTGCGTTTCATTCCTCGAAATTGAATGGTCGGGAATTCCCAAAAATGCTGAATATTCGAAAATTGGATTCACGTGGCAGTTCGTTTGAGCGCGAGCTAGCGGCCTTGCTTGCGTTTGAGTCGGCGCAGGATCCGGCGATCGAGCAGCGTGTCCGCGAAATTTTGCACGACGTTAAAGTCCGCGGCGACATTGCGTTGCTTGAAGCCACCGCAAAATATGATCGCTGGACGCCGGCGAGTGCCGGTGCCATGGCGGTTGATCCGGCGGAGTTGCAACGGGCGCTGACGGGGCTCGATGCCGATATACGTGACGCGTTGGAATTCGCCGCATCACGTATTCGCAGTTATCACCAGCGGCAATTGCAGTCGTCTTGGCAGGTCACCGAGCCGGACGGAACCGTGCTTGGTCAACAAATTACCCCCATTGATCGTGCCGGGCTGTATGTGCCCGGTGGCAAGGCCGCCTACCCATCGTCGGTATTGATGAATGCCGTTGCTGCAAAAGTCGCCGGGGTGGGGGAGCTCATCATGGTCACACCAACACCGGACGGCGTGGTCAATCAAACCGTGCTCGCGGCGGCGGCATTGGCGGGCGTGGATCGGGTGTTCAAGATTGGCGGCGCACAGGCAGTTGGTGCGTTGGCGTTCGGCACCAACACCATTGCGGCTGTCGATAAAATTGTTGGCCCAGGTAATGCGTATGTGGCCACCGCCAAACGCTTTGTATTTGGCCGGGTTGGCATTGACATGATCGCCGGGCCATCGGAAATTTTGGTGATTGCCGATGGCAGCACCGACCCGCGATGGGTGGCCATGGATTTGTTTTCACAGGCTGAACACGACGAAATCGCTCAAGCCATTTTGCTTTGTCCGGATGCCTCCTATATTGACCGGGTCGGTCTGGCAATGAATGAACTATTGAACGTATTGCCGCGTGCGGAAACCATTCGCAAATCCATCGGCAATCGTGGCGCACTGATTTTGGTGCGTGATCTGGCTGAGGCCTGCGCCATTTCAAATCGCATCGCGCCGGAACATCTGGAACTGTCGGTGGCGGATCCGGATGTGCTACTGCCAAAAATCAAACACGCCGGGGCCATTTTTATGGGGTCGTTTTCGTCGGAATCCATTGGCGACTATTGCGCCGGGCCGAATCACGTGCTGCCAACCTCACGGACCGCACGTTTTTCATCGCCGCTTGGTGTGGCCGATTTTCAAAAACGTTCTTCCATCATGAAAATATCAGCGGCCGGCGCGTCAACACTGGGCAAAGTCGCCGCCACACTTGCCCGTGCGGAAGGCCTCGAGGCCCATGCGCAGTCGGCCGCTTTTCGATTTTTAAAGTAACGGTGATGATCGACGTCATCCGACCGGAAATCGCCGCCCTTGCCGCCTACCAAGTGCAAGATGCCAGCGGTTTCATCAAACTTGATGCAATGGAAAACCCCTACGATTTTCCAGCAGGACTGCGTGGCGAGTTGGCCGTGCAACTGGCTGGCGCATCGATCAATCGTTACCCCGACCCGCAAGCGTTTAAATTAAAAAATGCCCTGCGTGCGGCGATGGCCATTCCAGGGGAATTGGCTATTTTGCTGGGCAATGGCTCCGACGAAATCATCCAGTTGATTATGACGGCCATGGCGAAACCCGGCACCACCGTCTTGTCTGTCGAGCCCGCGTTTGTCATGTTTAAAATGATCGCCACCTTTTGTGGTCTGCGCTATGTTGGTGTACCGCTGACCGCCGATTTCGAAATTGATACGGATGCGACCTTGGCGGCGATTCACAAACATCAACCGGCGGTGATTTTTCTGGCTTACCCAAATAATCCAACCGGCAATTTGTTTGATCGTGATGCCATCCGTGCCGTGATCCGCGCCGCAACCGGTCTGGTGGTGATTGACGAGGCTTATTTTGCGTTTTCGAGTCAGTCGTTTTTGAATGAAGTACACCAATACCAAAATGTTTTGCTGATGCGAACCGTCTCAAAATTGGGTCTGGCCGGCTTGCGATTGGGTCTGTTGGTGGGGTCAAAAAATTGGCTGCAGGCGATCGACAAAGTGCGATTGCCTTACAACATCAATGTGTTGACCCAGGCGGCGGCAACCGTTGCGCTCGAAAACATTGATCAATTCACCGTGCAGACCAACACGCTGATTCACGAGCGCGCCAAGATGGCGCTGGTGCTCGACAAAATGTTTTCGGCCTACCCACTCGCCCGACAATATGCATCCGAGGCTAATTTTATTTTGATTCGTTTGCCGCCCGCGACCGGCGTTGCGGTGTTTGAATACCTTTGCGCACAACGCATACTCGTTAAGAATACCGGCGCAAGCCACCCGTTGCTTCACGATACGCTTCGCATTACTATTGGTTCCCCGACTGAAAATCAAGCGTTTTTGGTAGCGCTTCAAAGCGCGCTCAGCGTGGTAACCGCATCCTCCTCATCCAAGGCCTGACATGAATCGCACTGCCACCGTCACCCGCAACACCAAAGAAACACAAATTACCGCCACGGTTAATCTTGATGGACTTGGTAAAAGCAATCTCAATTCCGGCGTGCCGTTTTTGGATCATATGCTTGACCAAATCGCCCGCCACGGTTTGATTGATATTGAGCTGCAAGCGGTGGGCGACACCCATATTGACGACCACCATTCGGTTGAAGATATTGGCATCACACTGGGGCAGGCATTTACCAAGGCGCTCGGCGACAAGGTTGGCATCTGTCGCTACGGACACGCCTACGTGCCGCTGGATGAAGCGCTATCACGGGTGGTGATTGATCTTTCCGGACGGCCCGGGCTGGTCATGAAGGTTGATTTCACGCGCTCACGAATCGCCGAGTTTGATGTTGATTTGTTCAGCGAGTTTTTTCAGGGGTTTGTGAACCATGCCCTGTGCACTTTGCATATTGATAACATTCGCGGTTCCAATGCCCACCATCAGGCCGAAACCATATTCAAAGCCTTTGGTCGTGCACTGCGGATGGCGTGTGAGGCAGATGCACGTGCGGCGGGCATACTGCCATCCACAAAAGGCGCGCTCTGAAAACGCTGCGCATTGATTCATTGTCACGCTTGATGGCGGCCACATGAATTTGCTCAGAGCGGCAATTTCAATTTCGGCGATGACGCTGTTGTCACGCATCACCGGGCTCATCAATTTGGTGATTGGTGCGAATCTATTTGGTGCCGGTGCGGCCATGGATGCGTTTCAGGTCGCGTGGCGCATCCCCAACTTTTTAAGACGTCTGTTTGCCGAGGGTGCGTTCAGCCAGGCGTTTGTGCCGATATTTGCGGAATATAAAAACAAGCGCGGCGTGAATGAAACCAAATTATTGGCAGATCACGTCGCCAGCATGTTGGGGTTGATATTGTTTGTCGTGTCGGTCATTGGTGTTGTCGCGGCGCCGTTTTTTGTTTACGCGACCGCGTCCGGCTTTCGTGCCGATCCGGACAAATTTAATTTGACGGTACAAATGACGCGGATCGTTTTTCCGTACATTTTTTTCATTTCCCTGGTGGCCTTGTCGGCGGGGATTCTCAATACTTTTTCCAATTTCAAAACCCCCGCCTTCACGCCGGTGTTGCTCAATTTGTGCGCGATTGCCGCTGCCTTGTTTTTGGCACCGCACATCAACCCGCCTATTCTGGCGTTGGCCTGGGGCGCCCTGGCGGGTGGCATGGTGCAGGTTGCATTTCAAATTCCCGCGCTCAAACGCATCGGCATGATGCCGCGCCTGTCGTGGCGCTGGTCAAGCATCAAAGACGCGCGCGCCGATGCGGGGGTCGGTCGCATTCTAAAGTTAATGTTGCCGGCCACCTTGGGTGTGTCAGTGGCACAAATTTCAATTTTATTGAATACGCAGATTGCCTCGCATCTGGGTGATGGGGCGGTGTCGTGGATTTCTTACGCAGACCGGTTGATGGAGTTTCCGTCGGCGCTGTTGGGCATTGCCATCGGCACGGTGTTATTGCCGTCGTTGGTGAAACACCACACCAACGAAGACCCGGCAGAGTATTCGCGCTTGCTCGATTGGGGTTTGCGATTAACGCTCATCCTGGCCTTACCGGCGGCGGTTGGGATTGGTTTATTGGCCACACCACTAATTGCCACCATATTTCAGCACGGACAATTTGTCGCCGAAGATGTATTGATGACCCGTGCGGCGTTGATTGCCTATTCGGTTGGTCTGGCGGGAATTGTTCTGATCAAGATATTGGCGCCGGGATTTTACGCCCGCCAGAATATCAAGACCCCCGTCAAAATTGCTATTTTCACGCTGTGTGTCACCCAGTTTTTTAACCTGTTGTTCGTGCCATTTTTGCAGCATGCCGGCTTGGCGCTGGCGATCGGCTTGGGTGCGTGCATGAATGCCGGCCTGTTGTTTTACTTCATTCGCAAACACGGGTTTTATCAGCCGCAGCCGGAATGGTTGGTGTTTTTTCTTAAAGTTGTGGTGGCGCTTTATTTAATGGGCGGCACATTGTGGTGGCTGATGGGCAGCGAAGTCTCCTGGCTGACGATGAGTCCGTGGCTGCGGGCAATCAAACTGGGCGGTCTGGTCGGCATTGGTGCGGCGGTTTATTTTGCCAGCCTGTGGGCAATGGGATTTCGATTACGCGAGTTTTCGAAACGGGCGCTGTAATGCGACTGAGGCGATCAATCACCGCGCTGGAAGAGCCCCTGGCGTTGGCCATCGGCAATTTTGACGGCGTCCATTTGGGCCATCAGGCCATCCTTGCACAAACAAAAAATGCCGCCGCGCGTTTGGGTCTGACACCCGCCGCGCTGACTTTTTCCCCCCTGCCGCGTGAATATTTTGCACGCGTTCATCGTAACGGCGGCGCGGCAGTCCCGCCAACACCACGATTGATGAGTGTCACCGAAAAGCTGGTGGCGTTGAAACGCGCGGGGATGGTCGAAGTGATGATGCCGCGTTTTGATGCCGCATTTGCCGCGCAATCGCCGGCGGCGTTTCTTGATTTGCTCAACCAAGCCAATGTGCGCTGGCTGCTGGCTGGGCATGATTTTCACTTTGGCGCCAAACGTGCAGGGGATACGGACATGCTGCGGGCATGGGGGGCGCGGCAGGGCATCACCATTGAAACCATGGACGATATTGCCAACGCCGATGGCAGCCGTATTTCATCGTCGGCGATTCGTGCGGCATTATCGGCGGGAAACCTGGATGCGGCGGCAACCATGCTTGGCCGGCAGTATTCGATTGTTGGTCGTGTCACACACGGCAAAAAACTCGGGCGCACCCTCAATTTTCCAACTGCAAATGTAAGCCTGACCGGCCGAAATCCCGCGCTAGGTGGCGTGTTTGCAGTACAATGCAGGCTTGTAACTCGCGGACTCGAGGGAGTGGCGGGACAGGTAAGTGAGAGTGGCGTCATCATCAATGGCGTCGCCAATCTCGGTACCAATCCGGTGGTTTCATCCGAAAACCGCCAGCACTTGGAAGTCTTCCTCTTCGATTATGCCAATGACCTGTACGGCCAACGCCTTCAGGTCACATTCATCGAAAAAATTCGCGACGAACAAAAATTTGCGAGCCTGGATGCGCTCGTCACGCAAATGCATGACGATAGCGCCCAAGCCAAAGAAATTTTGTCGAGGATAAAAAACGATGGACGCGCCACCGAATTCACCTGAGCCTGCCGGCAATGTGGTCAAAAAAGACTACAAAACCACTCTGAACCTGCCGGATACGCCCTTTCCGATGCGGGGCGATCTCGCCCGCCGCGAGCCGGGCTGGGTCAAACACTGGCAAGACACCAAGCGCTACGAAAAAATTCGTCAGGCCAGCAAAGGCCGGCCGAAATTTATTCTGCACGATGGCCCACCCTACGCCAACGCCGCCATTCATATCGGCCATGCCGTTAACAAGGTGCTGAAGGATATCGTGGTGAAGTCCAAACAAATGTCGGGTTTCGACGCGGTATATGTACCGGGTTGGGATTGCCACGGCATGCCGATCGAAATCTTTGTCGAGAAGCAGCACGGCAAAAATCTGCCGGTGGAAAAACTGATGGGCTTTGCCCGCGAACACGCCGAATCACAAATCGAATTACAAAAGGCCGATTTTGTACGTCTCGGAATTTTGGCCGATTGGGATCATCCCTACAAAACCATGAATTTTGCAACCGAGGCGGCGGAGATGCGCACCCTCGGTACATTGTTCGATCGCGGTTACGTCTACCGTGGCTTGAAGCCGGTGAATTGGTGTTTTGATTGTCAATCCGCGCTCGCCGAAGCCGAAGTGGAATACGAAGATAAAATCTCCACCGCAATTGATGTGGGGTTCCCGATTCTGGATTCGGAGCGGAACAAATTAGCGAAAGTGTTTGGCCTCACCGCAGCACCACCCGGGCCCATTTTTGCGGTGATCTGGACAACCACGCCGTGGACGATTCCTGCCAATCAGGCGCTTAATATTCACCCTGAATTCGACTATGCATTGGTCGAAACCCCGCGTGGCTGCTTGATCGTGGCGGCATCACGGGTGGAAGAATGTCTCAAAAGCTATGGCATTGAAGGTAAAGTTTTAGCAGCCGCAAAGGGCCAGGCGCTGGAACGCATCACGTTCAAGCATCCTTTCTACGATCGCGTTTCGC
>JANPNU010000396.1:0-1755 GCA_031427615.1 Burkholderiales bacterium | reverse complement strand
GACACCTCCTTCGCGCACACCGGGGCCCGCCCCGATGTGTGATGCGACCGAGATCAATGAAGCGGTGCAGGCGGCGGCTGAAGCATTCAAGACTTGGAAAAACGCCCCCATCGGGCAACGCGCACGCATCATGTTGAAACTTCAAGAGCTGATTCGCCGTGACATGAAAAAACTTGCGGCGTGTTTGACCAATGAACAGGGCAAGACCCTGCCCGACGCCGAAGGGGACGTATTCCGCGGGTTGGAAGTGGTTGAACACGCTTGTTCGATCGGCACACTGTCACTCGGCGAAATGGCGGAAAACGTCGCCAACGGCATCGATACCTATTTCATCCGCCAACCGATCGGTGTCTGCGCGGGTATCACCCCGTTTAATTTTCCGGCGATGATTCCGCTGTGGATGTTTCCGATGGCCATTGTCACCGGCAATACCTTTGTACTGAAGCCGTCGGAACAAGATCCACTCACGCCCATGCTTCTGGCCGAATTGGCGATGGAGGCGGGCGTACCCCCAGGCGTGCTGAATGTGGTTCACGGTGGCAAGGAAAGTGTGGACGCCATCTGTACGCACGCCAACGTCAAAGCGGTGTCGTTTGTCGGCTCATGTCATGTTGGTGAGCATGTTTACAACCTTGCCTCGACCCATGGCAAACGCGCCCAATGCATGATGGGTGCAAAAAATCACGCGGTGGTGATGCCGGATGCCAACAAGGACCAATCGCTGAATGCGTTGGTTGGTGCGGGTTTTGGTGCCGCTGGACAACGCTGTATGGCGACTTCGGTTGCAGTGCTGGTCGGCAAAGCCAATGAATGGATTCCCGATATTGTCGCCAAGGCAAAAACGCTTAAAGTCAGCGCGGGCATTACCGCCGGTGCCGACGTCGGTCCGGTGATTTCACAGCAAGCAAAAAAACGCATCGAGGGCCTGATTCAGAAAGGCATTGATGAAGGCTGCAAACTCGAACTCGATGGTCGCAACCCAACGGTTGAAGGTTTCCCCAACGGCAACTTTATCGCGCCGACTATTTTTTCCGGCGTGAAGCCACACCATGCGGTTTACAGCGAGGAAATTTTTGGCCCGGTGTTGGTGATCGTGTCGGTCGAAACCCTCGATGAAGCCATCGCCCTGACCAACGCCAACCCATATGGCAATGGCACCGGCATCTTTACCCAGTCCGGCGCTGCGGCGCGTAAATTTCAAAACGAAATCGACGTCGGTCAGGTCGGCATCAATGTGCCCGTGCCGGTACCCGTCCCCTATTTCAGCTTCACCGGCTCACGCGGCTCCAAACTGGGTGATTTGGGACCGTATGGCAAACAAGTGATTCAGTTTTATACCCAGACCAAAACGGTGACGGCGCGATGGTTTGACGATGCGGCAGTCAGTGGCGGTGTAAACACGACGATTAATCTTAAATGAGGTGGAAAATGTGGCCAGATAAACAGCCTTCTGATTTTCAAACTGCGGTACCCGGCGTCGAGTGGACCACAGGCGCGATTCTTAGCGCGAGCGCCGTCGCTTTTCTTTGGGTTTACTTTGCAGTTGGTAGCCTCATGGCGGCAGCAGATGGCGCAGTCTTTCGTGCCGCGACCGACGCCGGTTTCGTATTGGTGATGACGCGGTTTCTCTTTGGCTCCTACGGGTTGAAGTTGGTCGATCCGGTTAAGGACGTGGCGCTCAACAAATTGTCGCTCTGTGTGCACATGTTGGGTTTGCTACTTGGGGTTTCAGGTGTTATTGCGAGGTATGTCGCA
>JANPNU010000395.1:0-5904 GCA_031427615.1 Burkholderiales bacterium | reverse complement strand
GGCATGTTGGACCAGCACCAGCGAGCAATAATAAAACGCACGCTTGTCCGCGTGGCCAGACAATTCGCGCAACAGTTTTTGATTGTTGTCACCGTCATTTTTGGCCGCCCTGGTGTCGTTGGCACCGTCACTGGCATAACGGGCAGAAAACACCCCCGGCGCACCCGCAAGTGCGGGCACACAAATGCCGGAGTCATCCGCCAGTGCCGGCAACCCGGTCAAACGTGCGGCGTGACGCGCCTTGGCCAGTGCATTTTCCACAAAAGTTGCGTGTGGCTCGGGCGCATCGGGCACATCAAACTCCGACTGGGCAATGGCCTCAAAATCGAAAGACGCAAGCAGAGCGGTGAATTCACGCAACTTTCCGGCGTTGTTAGAGGCGATAACGATCTTTTTCATACGGTCATTTTACGACCTGTCGTGACGGCCGGTTGAAGATTCGTTTTGTCGAACCCACCAGTAAAAAGCGCGCTTACGCTAAAATAATCCACTCCACACCTTCAATATCGCACCTAAACCCGGTGCACAACATCAGGAATTTGCAAAATGACCATCAAAGTTGCCATTAACGGTTACGGTCGTATCGGCCGAAATATTCTTCGCGCTCACTATGAAGGTGGAAAAAAACACGACATAGAAATTGTTGCGATCAATGATCTTGGCCCGGTCGAAACCAATGCCCATTTGACCCAATACGATACCGCCCACGGAAAATTTCCCGGCACCGTGTCGGTTGATGGTGAATATTTGGTGGTGAATGGCGACAAGATCAAAGTTTTTGCACAGCGTGATCCGGCGCAACTGCCGTGGGGCGAATTGGGTGTCGATGTGGTGCTCGAATGTACCGGTTTTTTTACCACCAAGGAAAAGGCCGGCGCACACCTCAAGGGTGGGGCAAAAAAAGTCATCATCTCCGCACCAGGCGGCAAGGATGTCGATGCCACCATTGTTTACGGCGTCAATCACAATGTGCTGACGGCAGCGATGACCGTGATTTCCAATGCCTCGTGTACCACCAACTGTTTGGCACCAATGGTCAAGCCGCTGAATGACCAGCTCGGTGTGGTTGCCGGTCTGATGACCACCGTGCACGCATATACCAACGATCAGGTATTGTCAGACGTGATGCACGAAGATTTGCGGCGCGCACGGTCCGCCACCATGTCGATGATTCCAACCAAAACTGGCGCCGCCGCCGCCGTTGGTTTGGTCTTGCCGGAACTCAATGGCAAGCTTGATGGTTATGCCATTCGGGTGCCGACCATCAATGTCTCGCTGGTTGACCTGTCGTTTATTGCCGGTCGTGATACCACGGTTGAGGAGGTCAATGCCATCATGAAAGCGGCCGCCGCGAGCGTCGGCATGAAGGGAATTCTTGCCTACAACACCGCGCCGCTGGTGTCGATCGACTTTAACCACGATAGTCACTCGTCCAGTTTTGACGCCACCTTGACCAAAGTCACCGGAAGGCTGGTCAAAGTCAGCTCGTGGTACGACAACGAATGGGGATTTAGCAATCGTATGCTTGACACCACCACCGCATTAATGGCGGCAAAATAACCGGGTATAACCGGGTATCGGCGTGTTTAACAGGATGACTTTATGCTGACAGCATTGAATTCGTTGATGGTGATCATGGCGGCCGTCGTTTTGACTGCTTGCAGCGAAGACAAAGCGAAAAACGTCGAGGCTGTGACGGTGAAAACCATTGCGCAGCAAAATCAGGAAATTGCCGAGCGCTTGCAGGAGCAAATGGCGGCCAATGAAAAAAAATCGTTCGCGGAAGGTGAAGCCGCCGAACGACAAAGATTGATTGACTTTATTCAGAGTGCCAAACAGCGGTGGGCCGATTTTTTTTACCAATTGCCCGGCAAGAATCTGACGGAAGTGGGCGAGCTTTTGAAGCAAATGAAAGCGGTTCGAAACGAAATGGCGACGGTGTCGACATCGCCCTGCACGGCATCGAAGCGCACCGAAATAGCCGCCCACATGCAGGTAGTGGAGGCATTGCTGGCTGAATTTATTGCCGCACGTGGTGAAGTCGGTGCGGATTTTCCAAATCGGCTGGGCGAGGCCTACATGGAAGTCGAAAAAAGTGAACGTACGTTGGGATCGTGTTCCTAGTCTGCATATTTCACGGCAATCATGTGTGTCGTGGCGGGTGCAAATTGGAAAGCTGGAGATTGAATCAGAAAGGGTTGATATGCGCGTTTGGTCGAACCAATTGCGCCACGACCCGTGAAATATGCAGGCTAGCAGCCTGTCGGCCTTAAAGAATCGTGCGAAAAATGAGCCAATTGAGGACAGATTTTCTCGCTTTTCAAGCAAATGGTGCCCCCCTTTGCACCGAAAAGCGAGGAAATATGGACCGATTGGATCATTTTGCAGCCGATTCACTTTAAGTCCGACAGGCTGCTAGATCACCTGTTCAAACAACATTGGATTTTAAAATCGATATGTCGCAACCCCATTTGATTCGCTTTGCCGACCTTGTCGGCGCGGGTGAATGCCGCAATAAAAAAATATTTATTCGCGCCGACTTGAATGTGCCGCAGGACGATGCCGGCAACATTACCGATGACACCCGTATTCGGGCATCATTGCCAGCGATTCGCCTGGCCCTGAATGCGGGTGCGGCCGTGATGGTGACGTCACATTTGGGGCGGCCAACCGAGGGCGAGTTCAAGGCCGAAGATTCATTGGCGCCGGTCGCCAAAAGAATGGGTGAATTGTTGGCGCGTGATGTGCCGTTGGTGCGTGACTGGGTGGACGGTGTGGACGTGCCCGCCGGTCAACTGGTCATGCTGGAAAATTGCCGCGTCAATAAAGGTGAAAAGAAAAACGACGATGGGCTCGCAAAAAAAATGGCGGCGCTATGTGATGTGTATGTGAATGACGCATTTGGTACCGCTCACCGCGCCGAAGCCACCACGCATGGCATTGCCAAATTCGCCAAGATCGCGTGTGCCGGACCATTGCTGGCAGCGGAGTTGGATGCGCTGGCGGCTGCCCTGGCCGCGCCCAAACGTCCACTGGTGGCAATTGTCGCCGGATCAAAAGTCTCATCGAAGCTGACCATACTCAAGGCGCTTGCCAGCAAAGTTGATCAATTGGTTGTTGGCGGCGGTATTGCCAATACTTTTTTGCTGGCGCAAGGCTTGCCCATTGGCAAATCACTTGCCGAAGCGGATTTGGTTGCCGAAGCCAAAGAGATTATCAACATGATGGCGGCACGCGGCGCGTCGGTGCCGATTCCGACCGACGTGGTTTGTGGCAAGGAATTTTCAGCCAATACCGTGGCGACCATTAAGAATGCCAACGATGTGTTGGCCGACGACATGATTTTTGATATTGGCCCATCAACTGCGGCGACCCTCGCCAACATCATGCACCAGGCCGGCACCATTGTCTGGAACGGACCGGTTGGTGTGTTTGAATTTGATCAATTTGGCAACGGGACTAAAACACTGGCGGAGGCGATTGCTGCGTCGCCGGCATTCTCCATCGCCGGGGGCGGGGATACCTTGGCGGCGATTGCCAAATATGACGTCACCAACAAGATCAGCTACATTTCAACCGGTGGCGGCGCCTTTTTGGAGTTCTTGGAAGGCAGGACTTTACCTGCGGTCGCAATATTGAAACAACGCGCCGCCGAAATGCGCAAGTAACCATCTCGTCTATCCTGGCGTTACGAATAATGCGGTCAAGTTTTTTGCGAATGCCCATTGTGGGCGGAGAGAAATATCATGCCACGTGCTACCAAAATCGTTGCCACCCTCGGTCCCGCCTCTTCGTCAGCGGACGTGCTGGAGCGCCTCATTGTCGCCGGCGTTGATGTAGTCCGAATGAATTTTTCGCATGGCACGCCACAAGATCACATCGACCGCGCCACCTTGGTGCGCACACTGGCTGCCAAGCACCATCGTGCAGTGGGCATTTTGGCGGATCTGCAGGGCCCGAAAATCCGCGTCGGCAAATTTGCCGATGGCAAAATAATGTTGAAAGTTGGCGACAAATTTATTCTGGATGCGAAGTGTGAGCTTGGCAATCAAGAGCGCGTGGGTATTGACTACAAAGAATTGCCGCGCGATGTTAAAAAAGGCGATCACTTGTTGCTGAATGACGGCTTGTTGGTGTTTGAAATTGACAGCGTCAAAGGCCACGAAATTTTTTGCACCGTAAGACAAGGCGGCGTGTTGTCGAACAACAAGGGTATCAATCGTAAAGGGGGTGGTTTAACCGCGCCGCCGTTAACGTCCAAGGATATGGAAGACATTAAAACGGCGGTGTTGATCGAAGCCGATTTTCTGGCCGTATCATTTCCAAAAAGTGGCGCGGACATGTACATGGCGCGCGAATTGATGCGGGCGGCGGGTGGCAATGCCCTGCTCATCGCCAAAATTGAGCGTACCGAAGCGGTTACCAATGATGCGCTGGTCGATATCATGAAAGCGTGTGATGGCATCATGGTCGCACGTGGTGATCTGGCGGTAGAGGTCGGTGATGCGGCGGTGCCGGCATTACAAAAGCGCATGATCCGTATCGCGCGTGAGTTGAACAAACTCACCATTACCGCCACCCAAATGATGGAGTCGATGGTGTCGTCGCCCATCCCGACCCGTGCCGAAGTTTCCGACGTGGCCAATGCGGTGCTTGATGGTACCGACGCCGTGATGTTGTCGGCAGAATCCGCGTCCGGCCAATATCCGGTTGAGACCGTCGAAGCGATGGTGCGGATTTGTCGTGAGGCCGAGAAAAGCTCCGAGGATAAGCTGGACCATGAATTTCTCAACCGGGTTTTTACGCGTGTGGATCAATCCATCGCCATGGGCGCCCTGTTTACGGCGCATCATTTGAACGTGAAATGTATCGCCTCATTGACTCAGTCTGGATCAACCGCGTTATGGATGTCGCGCCTAAATCTGGGTGTGCCGATTTATGCGTTGACACCGGAAAAAGCCACGCTGACCAAGTGCGCATTGATGCGTGATGTCCGTCCGTTTACCCTTGCCTACGAGGGCCATGATCGGGAAAAATTGTTGCATGAGGCAGAAGAAGTATTGCTCAACAACAAGGTGGTTGAAATGGGCGATATTGTGGTCTTGACCATGGGTGAGCCGATTGGTCAGTCCGGTGGCACTAATACCTTGAAAATTATCCGTATCGGCGAAAACCGCAAGGCCTAGTGTGATTGGTGGCCGGACCAGGTTATGTCAATTTTGATTCGTCGCGCGACCTCCGCAGATATTCTGCTGATTCAATCGATTGCAAACGAGACTTGGCCGGTCACGTTTGCCGACATTTTGTCCGCCCGACAAATCGCGTATATGTTGGACATGATGTATTCGGCAACGTCATTAACGACGCAAATCGAACAAAAAAAACACGTATTTCATTTGGCGGTGGATGAAGGTACGCCGATCGGCTATATCTCGCACGAATTAAATTATCAGTCGTCCACTCATACCAAAATACACAAAATTTACCTGTTGCCCTGTGCGCAGCGTCGGGGTGCGGGTGCGGAATTAATCAAAACCGTCAGGGCGCTTGCCCTCGCCAACAAACAAACGGCATTACACCTTAACGTCAACAAATTTAACAAGGCACTGGGTTTTTATCAGCGCCTCGGCTTTGCGGTGGTCGGTTACGAAGACATCGACATTGGCGACGGCTTTTTGATGGAAGACGCGAAACTGGTGCTGCCACTACCCTAGCCATATTTCATGGGTCGCCCGCGGTTCTCCAGGGCGCTCGCTGTGAACATCGTTCAATCCAATTTGGATTGCCTGTGGTTCGTTATAAAAAGGGCTGCACGCTCGATGGCGGGCGCTCATTTTTGTCACAAGACAGCGCTTTTTTCCTTCCTCCTGTGCTCATTTGTCCACTACGGCCAGCTATGCCGTG
>JANPNU010000394.1:0-6572 GCA_031427615.1 Burkholderiales bacterium | reverse complement strand
ACAAATCCCGGGGCGGTTCACAAGAGCCCCAGACACCTCTGCGCGGCCCACAGGTAGTGAAACCGGTCGCCATCTCGACTTGATCGGACGAGTTCGCTGTCACTCATTTCTCATCGCCCGGACTGCGAACGGTGGCCCGTGGCGCTCCAATCCTGATCAAGTTTGGTAAGTCGGTTGCGATCATTTTGGAAACGTATTGCTGCCAACCCCTTGCAGGCTAAGTCGCTAATTTTGCGGTTCAACTTTCGGCGTGTTTGTTGCGCGCCGGCATCTGGTCAATAAATGCATTTCTCAAATTTGCAGTTGTTCACAGTTTGTGTCCTGATTTGGGGCTCGACCTGGCTGGCCATCACTTTTCAGCTTGGCACGGTCGCCCCTGAGTTGTCGGTTGCCTATCGTTTTCTGCTCGCCGCCGGTGGCTTGTTTGTTTTTTGCCGCTGGCAGGGGCATCGACTTGAATTCCAGTGGCACCAACATCTTGATCTGTTGATGTTTGGTGCCACCATGTTTTGCCTGAGTTATATCTTTGTGTATCACGCCGAGGTCTATATTGTGTCCGGCATGGTGGCCGTTGCTTATTCAGCCAGTCCAATGATCAACATGTTGGCATCACGATTATTTTTTGGCACCCCATTAACCGTGCGGGTAAGCGTTGCGGCATCGCTCGGCATGGTTGGCATCGTCTGTGTTTTTTGGAATGAATTCAGTAAATTGACTGTTGGGCACGATGCACAACTTGGCATCGTATTCACGATTTTGTCGGTGCTTGCATCCAGCGCCGGCAGCATGGTGGCAATGCGTACCCAGCGGCGTGGTTTTGACACCTGGCCGTCAATGGCCTGGGGAATGTTTTACGGCGGGGCGTTGGCGTTGATTTATGCTGTCCTGATCGGCCGCGAATTTTTGTTCGAAGCCACCTTCGCCTATGTGGGCACATTGGTTTATCTGGCCGTTTTTGGCTCGATCATCACCTTTGCCTGTTATTTGACGCTGCTGCGCCGACTTGGCGCGGCACCGTCGTCTTACGTCGGCGTCATGGTGCCGGTGGTGGCGTTGGGCATCTCCTTCTTTTTTGAAAAATTCCAGTGGGGATGGATGACATCATTGGGCGTGGTGCTGTCTGTGGCGGGCAATATCCTGATGCTTGGCGCAGCGTCCCCGCCGCCCGAGGTCTCGCCGAATTCGGTCCACGCCGACTAGCCTGCACATTTCACGGGCCGGCCCCGCTCCGCTTAGCGCCTTGCCGGTGAAATTTCAGCGTACTTTGCATATCCAATTTGGTTTTTATTGAACAGGGGGAGCCTTTGCGCTCGATAGCAGGCCGCTGAACATGCGCTTTTGGTTCTCTTGCCGTGCTCATTTGCCCACTACGGCGGGCGATGCCGTGGTCAGTCGAACGAAAAATCACCCGCCCATCGACGCGGAAAGCCCTGCATGGCTTGCCGGTTCAGCGGGCGCGGCGCACGCGCCGCGAATTACCCGCTTCACCTCATCGAGCGCAACCCCGTGAAATATGCAGACTAGTCGGAAGCGACAAAATGGCCAGCCGTTGGGTTTTGGCCGACAGGCGGTGTTTGAATGTGCGTGATTTCATAGCGATCTTTACGTCCGCTTGATACGATAGGCGCGACAATAACCAGCGTTGTGCATCGAGATGACATCACATAAAAATATCCGGCGAATGACCGTTGTTTTTCTTCGGCATCACGCCCACGTTGCCTGCTCTGGTGGACGCCGCCCGGCACCATGCTGACGCTGGCAATATCGCCTGACGGCATAGTTGTACTGACACAGGTGCTGAACAATGCGCAGCTCACGCCTGACCAGCGTGTTGAATTGTTGTGTGAAATTGCTCATCAGCATGCCCGTGCCGGGTCGCCGCGTGACGGTCTCAATACTGTTAAGGAAGCGATCGAAATCGCGCAGCAGCACCAGCTGCCACTGGCAAAAGCAGCTGCGCTAAACGCCGGCGCTATTTGCTACTATGCGCGTGGCGATCATTTGATGGCGATTGCCTGTGGTATTGATGCCTATATTGGATTCGCAGCCGAACATCACCATTCCGGCGGTGGGCACGCGCTGACCACGATCGCCGCGGCTTGCAAGGATGTCAATGCGTTTGATCTCGCCGAGCAGGCCTTGCGCGGGTGTATGAATATCGCCGACCGTGCCAATGATTTGTTTCTTTGCGCGCGTGCCCAAAACACCTTGGCGGAATTGGTCGGAGATATGGGTCGTTTCGACGAGGCGGAAAAATTGCTTGGTGATGCAATGCGCAATGTGGGGTCTAACAGCCAAGACCATATTGCCAAGATCACCGGAAATCGCTGTCGATTGTATAAAAAACGTGCAGCCGATGCGATCCAGCGCGGTGAGCCTGATGGTGCAGCCGAATATTTGCAAGAGGCCATCAAGCTGATGCTAAAAGGGCTGGCATCCGCCGCCATCAATAGTGCTCACCCGGATTTTGCCACCAAGGCACAGTCACTGGGCGAGTTTTACTATTTAATGGGTGAGCGCACGGTCGCCAGACAGTTCTTTACGGACGCTTTTTCCTTGGGCAAAAAACTAAAGCATTCGTTGGTGGTGATCGAGTCACTGCTATTTTTGGGCCGTATTGCCCGGCTTGAAAATGATCTGACCGACGCTCTGCGTTTACTTGGCGATGGCTTGGAGCAGGCCAAGCGCCATGACATTCGAAATGTGCAACCCAAATTGCACGAAGCAATGGCTGACGGCCTGGCTGCGATTGGAAGGCAATTCGAAGCGGAATTTCACCTCACTGCGGCGCGTGAATGTTCCCAGCGCATTGCCGTAGCCAATCGTGAAGTTGAACGTGAGGCGCGGGCAATGTGGACAACACACTTATCCCGTCACCCGCACATCAACGACATTTAGCTGGCGTGACGGCCCATAAAATGGGCCAACGAGGCCGCGGCTTGTTTGCGGACCATTGCCTTGAATGGCCACGCCCAACCCAGCAATAAACCGGGCAGACCCAAGGCCTGTTTCGACCACTGCCAAAATCCGAAGCGGTCAATATGGCGGATGATCAGTCCATCCCGAAAAGCAAACAAGGCATCAATCCGGTTGATGACCGTCCGACCGGTTTTCGAAAATGTATAACACGCTTCCCACGTGGCGCTGCCACCCGCAGTATTTGCCTCCGCGTCGATCAGGGTAATTTGCAAATCTTTGCCGCGGGATACCAGCATTTGCCACATGGCACCGGCCTCCGCACCGCTTAGCTTTGGGAAGGCGGGATCCGAAAAAGTAATTTCCGGGTGATAACAACGTCCCATGGCGTCCGAATCACGTGCCGCGAACGCCGCGTAAAAATTTCGAATCAGCTGTTCATTTGCGTGCAAAAAAATCTCCGTGGATGTCAAACATCGTTAAGTGGTAGTCGAGATGTAAAAACATGACTTTCCCCCACTCATCTCTGGTCAACCTGCCAAAAATGGGGTGCGGTCCCAGGGTTTGGTTGCTTGATTGAGATTCAAACGTCTGCAGCAGCGATACAAACGTTGCATGGTCGTTCGTAAACGCGGCCAGTTTTTCCTGGCCGACGAATTCGGCGAGTTGTGATTCCGTTTTCGGGGCGGATTCCGGCCACGGAATCAAATGGAAAACCAGCCATTTGCCGATGGTGCGCTCAAAAATATTGCCCGGTCGTTTTGGCCTTTGCAGGCCGCAAATTTCCCGCAGGCTATTGTTGAAATGCCCCAGCAATTGGTGCCCGGTCACCTTGCCATCGCTTGAGCGCACGTCCGGTGTGATCCCTTCGATGCGGCGAAACAAAATGTCGCGCTCGCGGGGTTTAAAATAATCGGTCATCGTGAAAATTCCTGTTCCGGTCAATATGGGTTAGCAGCTTGATTGATCTGCATCAAAGCCGTCATTCTACTTGACCACTATCAAGGCCTGCGAGGCGGGTGCGGTTTCATACTTTTAGATTGTTGAAACTTTGTTTAATTAAACGTGGAGATGGTTATGCTTAGCGATATTGAAATTGCCCAAAAAGCCGAAATGAAACGCATCTATCAGGTCGCTGAAAAACTGGGCATTCCTGATAGTGCCATAGAGCCATATGGCCACTACAAGGCAAAGATTTCCCTAAATTATGTTGATACGCTTAAAGACAAAAAAAACGGCAAGCTGATTTTGGTGACGGCTATTTCACCCACGCCAGCGGGCGAAGGCAAAACCACCACCACCGTCGGGCTTGGCGACGCGTTGAATCATATTGGCAAAAAAGCCATTATTTGTTTGCGTGAACCATCACTGGGGCCGGTATTCGGCATGAAAGGCGGGGCCGCAGGAGGTGGTTATGCCCAGGTCGTGCCGATGGAAGACATTAATCTGCACTTTACCGGCGATTTCAGCGCCATTGCGTTGGCCAATAATTTATTGGCAGCCTTGATCGACAACCATATTAACCACGGCAACGAGCTCGGTTTTGATGTCCGCCGGATCGCATGGAAACGTGTGGTTGATATGAACGACCGGGCATTGCGGGATATCACGATTGCATTGGGCGGACCGGGTAACGGTTATCCACGTCAGGATGGTTTTGATATTGTGGTGGCGTCTGAAATCATGGCGATCTTTTGCCTCGCCACGTCTTTGAAGGACTTAAAAAACAGAATCAGCAAAATTGTGGTCGGCTATACCAAGGATTTGAAACCGATTCTGGCCAAAGACCTGAAGGCCCACGGCGCAATGACCGCGTTGCTTAAAGACGCGCTCCATCCCAATCTGGTACAAACGCTTGAAAATAACCCCGCGTTTATCCACGGTGGCCCATTTGCCAATATCGCCCATGGTTGTAATTCCGTGATTGCCACCCAGACCGCACTCAAGCTGGGTGACTACGTGGTGACCGAGGCGGGTTTTGGTGCCGATCTTGGCGCGGAAAAATTTATTGACATTAAGTGCCGCAAATCCGGCCTGCGACCCGACGCGGTGGTGATTGTCGCTACCTTGCGCGCCCTCAAATTTCACGGCGGCATGGATGTCAAAGACGTCTCAAATGAAAATCTTGCCGCGTTGGAAAAGGGCATCGTCAATCTTGAGCGTCACGTTAATAATGTCATGAACAACTACGGCCTGCCGTGTGTGGTGAGTGTCAATCATCGCACCCACGATACCGACGCCGAGGTGAAGTTGCTGATGGATCGTGTTGGCAAACTGGGTTGCAAAGTGGTCATTGCCAAACACTGGGCGGACGGCGGCAAGGGCGCCACCGAAGTCGCCAACATCGTGGTTGATTTGTGTGAGCAAAAGAGCAATTTCAAATTTGTCTATGAAGACGACATGCCGCTTTGGGACAAGATGAAAACCATTGCGACAAAAATTTACGGCGCGTCTGACATCACCGCCGACAGTAAAATTCGCACCCAAATCAAAAGACTGCAGGAGGATGGTTATGGGCACTACCCGGTGTGTGTCGCCAAAACGCAGTATTCATTTTCAACCGACCCACAGTTGCGGGGCGCGCCATCCGGCCATGTGTTGACCATTCGCGAGGTACGATTGGCGGCCGGCGCGGAATTTGTCGTCATGGTTTGTGGCGACGTGATGACCATGCCCGGCTTGCCCAAGGTGCCGTCGGCCAATTCCATCGACGTGGATGACAACGGAAAAATTGTTGGTCTGTTTTGACCGGCGCAGGGGTGCAAGATCGTTTTTTGCGCCCCGTTTCCCGGTGGATAGTCGTGGTGATCATCCAGAAGTCAAGTGAGGATCGCCGCGCATTAAGGGGATAAAAGGGGATAAAAGCCAGTTGCGAAGGCTGACACTTGCCGCAATAATGGTACCGGACGGTTGAAACCGATACGGGACGCGCATGGATACCATTGGCAAATACAGGGTCATCAAAAAGCTGGGTGAGGGTGCGACCAGTGCGGTTTATCACGCCAAGGATCCTTTCACGGGACGCGATGTTGCCATCAAGCTGATGTTTCCCCAGGCGTTGAAAGATTCCGCCGATGGCGCGCATTACCAACAAATGTTTCTGAATGAGGCGGGACTCGCCGGCAAGATCGATCATCCGCATATCGTTGGCATTCACGACGCCGTGGTGACGGACGACATGAGTTATATCGTCATGGAGTATGTCGAGGGTGGCACGCTGGAAAAATATGTGTTGCCGGAAAGCCTGTTTGACCCGCAGGTCGTGGCTGAAATTATATTCAAAGCGGTGCGCGCGTTGGATTTTGCGTTTTCACAAGGCCTGATTCATCGTGATATCAAGCCCGGGAATATTTTGTATAAATCCGGCACCGACATAAAAATCGGTGACTTTGGGGCGGCGGTCAAATCCTCGGCCAGTACCGCGACAACCGTCGTCGGATCACCGTTGTATATGGCGCCCGAAGTTTTACAGGGTGGTGTGTCGAGTGTGCAGTCGGATATTTATGCGCTCGGTATGACCATGTATATGTTACTGGCGGGTCGCCCGCCCTATGAGGCTACCAGCCACGAGAGTCTGGCCTATCAGATCATTAATCACGATCCGGACCCGCCTTCGCATTTTCGCGACGGCATTTCGGCACCGATGGAAGACATTG
>JANPNU010000393.1:0-2349 GCA_031427615.1 Burkholderiales bacterium | reverse complement strand
GGACTGGATTCCGGCCCGGGCAAGTGCCAGGTTCATCTTGAGCCCGTCGAAGGGCCGGAATGACGAAATTTGTGGGTTTTTAGAAATTGCAAGAAGTGAGTGCCCATTTAACGGCGTGTTCCTGATTGTTTTGCTCGAAAGTGCCCACCAATAAAGGCGAACCATTTTCGCGGGTGTCGCTTTGTTCCGGCGTCGCAATGACCAGGATGGCAGGCGAGATTGAAGACCGAATTGGATGGGATCATGACCATGTGCAGGAGCCGATGATTGCGGTGGGCACCCGTTATCGTCTCAACGCTGAAACGTCGCTTGGTGTTGATTGGCGGGGGGGACGAAATTGCGTGTATCTGTCGGCTTTGTCCGCGTTCAGTTTACATTTTGAATCATCCTAGAAACGGCAGTTGGACGCCTGCGAGTGTGCGTTTTTGCGGCTTTCTGGCCAGGCCTCATTTGGCAACAGCGACGCGGCAACCTGCACGTTGCAAGCAGGCGCAACACCGCCAGGGAGTCGCAAAAACGTACCATCGCAGGCGTCGCGCTCTCACCCAAAAGGTGAACGTGTTAAATCCAGCAAACACCAATGAATACGTGGTGTTCCAGACAGTTTCTAGCGGTCAACTGCGGTTTCTAGGATCATACGGGCAACGGCTGTCCGTACGGCAATGGGCGACTCCACCATCATCATGTGCCCGGCCGCAGGGATGACCACAATTTCCGCATGGGTTATCGACAGCGCAACAGCGGTGCCTGCTTGTGGCGAAGTCATTTTGTCTTCGGCACCAACCATGACTAAGGTCGGCATCTTGATTTGTTTCAATGCAGGCGGCCCGATCGAAAATTGATTACATACGTTCATGTCGTTGGCGAGCACACCGGGCCGACTGTTACCCAATAGATCTCGATACGATTGCATCATGGATGTCGCCGGTGGCCAGGTTCCGTCGGCGCACTTTTGTGTATAAAAACTCGCACGAACCAGCATATCAATCGCGGTTTCGGGTTGTTCGTGAGCCATCAACAATATTTTTTCGGCAACCGGCATCGGCGCCGCCGTGCCGATCAAAATCATTTTGGCGACGCGTGTTGGGTAACGAATGGCACAGTCGAGCGCAATCAGACTGCCCATGCTGTGTCCAACCAGCACGGCGTGGTTGATGCCAGCGTTGTCGAGCAGATTAATGATCCAGTCGGCGTAGGTGGTGATGGAAGTCTTTACTGACTCAAACGTTTTGCCGTGCCCGGGAAGGTCAACAGCCAGTGTATTCATACCAAAACCGTCAAGCGCGCCCATCAATCCAAGCCAAACTTGATGATCATTGGCCGCGCCGTGGATAAACAAAACGGTCAATTTGTCGACGTCAAAGTTGGTTTTTCCCGTGTAAACAAAGGCGGGCTGGTGCTGGACAAGAATATTCATCAGGATGTCGTCGAAAAATGAGACGGTTGCGTTGCAAATAAGAGAATTTACCTTAAGTGTTGCGTGAAACAGCAAGATTTGTTAAGGTTCGCCTTCCGCTGCCGTTAGCCTACGTATAAGAGTCTCCCTGCCAGCCTATGAACCCTCGACCGACTTTGCTTTCCACCAACAAATTCTCCGCGTTTTTGATCGCAGTTGCATTTGCGATCGGGTGTGCGTCCGCCATTGCAGCCGAGCCAGTCAAATTTGCGCCACGGGCCAAGGCAGTCAAAGTCAAAGCCGCTGGTGTGGCCGACTTCACCAAGGACGGCAATCCGAACCTGCTATCGCAAGCTGTGATGGTGTATGACCAAACCACCGGCCGTCCACTTTTTAGCAAAAATGCCGATCAGGCCGTGCCAATCGCTTCCATTACCAAATTGATGACGTCGATTGTGGTGCTTGATGCCAAACAGAGTCTGGATGAGCCGGTGGTGATTGATGCCGCCGATATCGATGTGGTTAAGAATTCACGCTCACGCTTGCCTGTGGGCACCGCCTTTCGCCGCGAAGATTTAATGCGCCTGGCGTTGATGGCGTCGGACAATCGTGCGGCAGCGGCACTGGGTCGTTCGTTTCCGGGTGGAATCGAGGCATTTGTATTGGCAATGAATACCAAAGCCAAGGTGCTTGGACTGACCAATACCCATTTTGCAGATTCGACTGGCTTGTCCCCCTTAAATGTTGCCAGCGCGCAGGATCTCGCGGTGATGGTGGCCGAATCGTCCAAATACGCCCAAATCCGGGAATTTTCCACGGCGCCTGAACTGTATGTCACGTTGCCGAATTCAAACCGGCAGCTAGGCTTTAATAACACCAACGCGCTCGTCAAGAGTCAAAGCTGGAATATTGGGGTGTCTAAAACCGGCTTTATCAATGAAGCGGGCAAGTGT
>JANPNU010000392.1:0-2306 GCA_031427615.1 Burkholderiales bacterium | reverse complement strand
GTCGTGCGTGAGTTGCAACGGCATTTGAAGTCTCAAGGTGTGGCAATGGTGACGGAGGCCGACACAAGCACCACCGGTCCGGCCAGTTTTATGGTGTTGGACCCGGATGGGAATCCCATCCTCGTTGATCAACACGTTTGATCGAGGTTTGATTGGTCGTGATGGGGGCGATGTGCGAAAAATGAAATATGTTTACTGGCGCTCGGTTTCGGCCATTTATTAGTGCAGCACCGCGCCAATGCTGGTGTTTTAACTTAAGCACACCACATCGCCAACGCGCACCTTGCCCAGTTTGACCGGGACCAAATTTACGCCAAATAGAATGCCGCTGTCGGTGTTACGAAATGTCCCGAGTGTTGTCAGCGGTTCCGCATCACGCACTTCACCCGTAGCCTGATCAGTCGTGGTGACCTGGCAGCGTGCACAGGGTTTGACGGCGCGAAACACTGCATCGCCGATAGCGAGGTCTGTCCAGCCATCTTCGGCCCACGCCGTCGCGCCGCTAACCACCAAATTGCTGCGAAATCGATTCATGGGTACGGCAACGCCGCCGGTTTGACTGATGCGGGTGTTGAGATCGGCAAGCGAGGCCTCATTGGTGATTAATACGGGGAAGCCGTCGGCAAAACTGACAATCTCGCCATTGGTCGCAAACTCAGGATTGCATTTTCGTTCGCTGCTGTCCGGCATATATACCAGCCGTAAATCCGCGCCCAGATAGTCGGACAACCATTCATCCGCCGCGGCGCTGACGGGTTGGGCAGAAACGGTTGCCGACCATACCCGTACATTTTGGCTGGTTCGATTGTCCGCAAATTGCGGTTCGGCGTCGACGCGGATGGGCTCACGATCAGGCGCGGCGAATTCCAGTTGTCCGTCAATGAGATCGGTCCAGACGGTGGCCATTTTAGGAAACTCGCGTTGCGTGACAAAGTCATTGTTCGGGGCAACCAACAAAAAACGCCGGTCGTTTTTAAGCCCCCGCGTCGTCATCACGCCCGTGGTGAGCGGGACGCCACCCAAACCCTTGACGGGGTAGATGTTGATTGCGGCAAGGTTTATTGACTGGTTGGCCATTGTTTTTGGATCCCGGCGGGGCAATATGAACAGGGCATTCGTGATAATGTTATTGGCAAGTATAACGACCGAGCAGTGTTTTTTTTGAAAGGGATGGCGACATGATTGATTGGGTCAAAAAACTCACCGGCGAACTGATTGATATTGTTGAATGGCTGGATGATTCGACCAATACGCTGGTTTATCGGTTTGAGCGGCACAACAACGAGATCAAGTACGGTGCCAAGCTCACCGTGCGCGAAGGGCAGATGGCGGTGTTCATCAACGAAGGCCAGTTGGCCGATGTTTATAAACCCGGCATGCATACGCTGACGACCCAAAATATGCCAATCCTGTCCACGCTGAAGGGCTGGAAATACGGATTTGAGTCGCCGTTTAAGGCTGAAGTCTATTTTGTCAGCACGCGTAAATTTACCGATTTAAAGTGGGGCACGCCCGGACCCGCCACCATGCGCGATAAAGAGTTTGGCATTGTCCGTGCCACCGCGTTTGGTATTTATACGATTCGCGTCAAAGATGCTGGCATTTTTATCAAGGATATTTCCGGCACCGAAGGTCGTTTTACCACCGAGCAAATCCAGGAAAACCTGCGCGGCAAAATCGGCTTGCGCATCAAGGAAGTGTTGCCGGAATTGGGATTGTCGATTATCGACATTGAGGCCAAAGTCAGCCTAATCGGACAAATGTTACGCGAGCGCATCGGCCCTGATTTTGAGGGGATGGGATTGGAGTTGTCTGAAGTACAGGTGCAAGATGTTGGCTTGCCTGAAGAGGTTGAAAAAGCGATTGATAAACGCGGCGCGATTGCGGCGGTGGGCAATTTGCAGGCCTACACCCAATACGAAACCGCAAGTGCCATTCGTGATGCGGCAACCACACCCAATTCCGCCGCCGGTGCCGGCATGGGCCTCGGTGCCGGTTTTGCCATGGGCGCACAAATGGCCAACCAAATGGGTGGTGCGATGAATGCATCCAGCGCCGCACCACCGCCGTTGCCATCTGCGGTCGCGTTTCATGTTGCTGTTGGTGGCGCACAGACCGGGCCATTCGATATGATTGCGTTGCAGTCTCAGGCCACAGGTGGGCAATTAAAACGTGACACGCTGGTGTGGAAAAACGGCATGGCGCAGTGGCTGAAAGCGGGAGAGGTGAGTGAACTGGCCGCCCTGTTCGCCAATACGCCGCCGCCGTTGCCGCTTGTGGGTTGACGCATGGTGCCTCCATGGGTT
>JANPNU010000391.1:0-2732 GCA_031427615.1 Burkholderiales bacterium | reverse complement strand
AATGCCGGACTCAATACTTTTTTAAATGGCGACCGGGATAAAGGCATTGCCATGATGACGCAGGGTATCAAACGTCCGGCAATCAAGCGCCTTGATGATGCGAAATTGCGGCTGGGTGTTAGTTACGCTTTAAACGGGGAGCGCGCCAAGGCAGTCGAAATACTGGCAACCGTTGCCGGCAATGAAGGCATCAAGGACGCCGCCCGATTGTGGAGTGCGTTTGCAAAACAGCCCGCCCAATCAGCGGCACCTGCAGTAGCTCTGGTACCAGCCACGCCGCCAACGGCTCCGGCTGCGTCCAAATGACATTACTGTGGGCGCTAGGACATTGGCGGCGGGTTATTCAGCCAATGTTTCAATGCCGCCTCTGCTTCATAAAAATCCCGGGTGATTTGCTCGTATAACGCGTCGAGCTGACCACGGGTCAGCGTTGCCGCCGCTGCCGCTGCCGGGGACACACCAGATTTGGGTGCCAACTGGCGTGCGGCCATTTCCAAATCTTTGCAACTTGCCGCGACGCGTGGAAATCCGACGCTGGCAGACGCGCCGCGCAAACTGTGCGCTGTATCGCCGAGCAATTCCCAATTGCCGTCTGCCAAACAAGACGCAATTAAGCGCAGTCGTTCGCGAGATTTTGTCTTGAACAAATCGATCAGGCCGTTTTCGCCGGATTCCGTACCGTCATCACGCCCCGATGGTAATCCACGCAAATCTTCCAACTGCTCAACATCAAGAATTGGCATCGCAGGCTCGTCGGGCGCAACAAAATCCGTGCGGGCATCATTTTCACTTGCAGCAGCAACGGCACCTTGCTGAGCGATGGATGTGAACACGATTGGCGTCTGCGGACGGTCATGGCCTATGGCCTTACGAGGTACCGCCCGCAACAACAACGATGCCAAATCCTCGCGGCGAATCGGCTTGGAAATGTAGTCATCCATACCTTCATTCAAATAGTGCTCGCGATCACCTGCAAGGGCGTGCGCCGTCATCGCAACGATCGGGATAACCGGCAAACGTGACTGAATGTCGGCATGATGAAACGTTTTTTTGATGGCGCGCATGGCGCCAACTCCATCCAACACCGGCATATGAATATCCATCAACACAATATCAAACGGATTTTCGCCATGTTGTTGCTCAAGAATGGCATCCACCGCCGCCTGCCCATCCATTACAGTGGTCACTCGATGTCCAAGGCGCCGTATCATTCCTTCGATCACGCGCTGGTTCACTTCATTGTCTTCGGCCACCAGGATATTGATCGCGTTGTCGGAACTGCCGCCTTGCGGCATCGTGGACGTTGTAACGGGTAGTTTTTGCATGGTCGTCCGCGCCGCAAGTTTTCTCTCCGATCCTCTCGCCTTAAAACTTTTTTCGTAAATTGGCGATGGAGTGAACGGCCTGGTTGCAACGTCACTATTGCCTTGACGGGTCGCTGCACGCATTAATACATCGAACATACGTGCGCGTCCTGACGGGCGCAACACCAGCATGTCATGACGCAACGGCGAAAATCCAGCTAAATGCACCAACTCAGCGCGTGACAAATAGGACATCAGTACAACCAACAGGTTGTCCTCTGACGCTGACAACCGCCGCGCGTCCTCTTGCTCGATGACCGCCTTCAGCGCAATCGAGCCCGGTGTCGGCAACAACGTGTCCGTCACCAAAATATCAATGGGTCGGCCGGCCCGGTGCCCGGTGCTTAATCGATCCGCCGCCCCGGCCGGTGCCACCGCCTCGACATCCAGACCCCAGGTTCGATAACGATTTGCGGCGGCGGCACGACGCCGCGAATTGTTATCCACAAGTAATAACCGCCGATTTAAAAATGCCGGCACGGCCTTTTGCATATACCGTTGCTGAGGTCCGCCTGTCGGCTTGGTCAAAATGCTGAACGAAAAAAACCGACCCCTCGCCTTCGACACTCGTCAACGATACCTCGCCGCCCATTAATGACACCAATCGCTTTACAATCGCCAATCCCAATCCTGTGCCGCCATATTTGCGGGTGGTGGATGCATCAACTTGCGTAAACGGCTGAAATAATTGTTGCGCACGTTCGGCCGGAATCCCGATGCCGGTATCAATAACCTGCACCGTTAACCGCATTTGTCCACCGTCGAGTTCTTCGCCCTTCATGGCCAGAGTGATCTCACCCCTATCGGTAAATTTGATGGCGTTAGACAACAGGTTCAAAAGGATTTGTCGGAGCCGCGTCGCATCGCCAATAACGTAGTCTGGAATATCATTGCCAATATCCCAGACCAGCTCAAGCTTTTTTTCGCGCGCCTTCTCTGCCACCAACTCAAATGTTTCCTCTACGAGGCTGATGACTTCCACCGGGACGGATTCGAGCGTCATATGGCCGGACTCGATCTTTGAAAAATCGAGCACGTCGTCGATTAGTCGAAGCAAAGTATCGCCCGAGGCGCGAATCAAACGGATATAGTCGTGCTGCTCATCGTTCAATTCAGTATCTGCCAACAAAGAGGTCATTCCCAACACACCATTCATCGGCGTGCGAATTTCGTGACTCATTGTTGCCAAGAATGCCTCCTTCGCGCGAGCCGCTTCCATCACGCGCAGGTTTGCTTCAATCAGTTTTAATTCGGCCTCGCGGCGTTCAGTGACATCGACGATCGAACCGACAAATCTGACGGCAATATTTCGGCTGTCAAATTGGGCGACACCACGAATACGCAGCCACATATGTCCTGAGCGATGCC